>WRKZ01000019.1 GCA_009777835.1 Oscillospiraceae bacterium
TTGCTATCCGTTTTTTCGCCATTTTAACCCTCCGAAATCCAATGATTTTAAATTATATCACATTTCTGTAATTATTGCAAGCCTTTATACATATATTATTCGAGAGAGCAAAAAAGCAAAACAAGAGCAGCGGTGCCGACGGCTTCGCCGGCGGGCAGGCTGCTTGACGGCAAAAAAGCAAAACAAGAGCAGCGGTGCCGACGGCTTCGCCGGCGGGCAGGCTGCTTGACGGCAAAAAAGCAAAACAAGAGCAGCGACTTCGACGGCTTCGCCGATTGACAACCTCAAGAAAAAATGCTATACTAAAAATTAAGATAAAAAAAGGGGGAAAACAAAATGAACGATTATCTGCCCGAAGGCGCACTCCTTATAAAAGAAGAAAACCGTCGTCTTACCGAATCGGTAAAGTCGCTGGAGGAGGCCCTCGCTTCGAATCGGACGGTTGAAGCGATTTGCGTAGTCTGCGATTCTGAGCATAATTTGATTGTAGACTTCGGGTTCATGAAAGGCATTATTCCCAGAAACGAGGGCGCGATAGGAATCGAAGACGGCACGACCAGGGACATCGCGCTTATTTCCAGGGTGAATAAACCGATATGCTTCAAAGTAGTCGGATTTGCAGACGGCATGGCTCTTCTCTCACGAAAACAAGCACAGCTTGAGTGTATTGAGGACTACATAAACGGCTTGAATAACGGCGATGTTATTCGCGCTAAAGTGACGCATTTAGAACAGTTCGGCTGTTTTGTCGATATTGGGTGCGGCCTCCCTTCTCTGATTCCGATTGACGCTATTTCGGTATCGCGGATTTCACATCCGTCGGACAGATTTTGCGTGGGGCAGGAAATCATTGCCGCCGTCAAGTCAATCGACAGGAGTATGCGCAACATCTTCCCTAAAATCACACTGACCCACAAAGAACTGCTCGGGACATGGTCGCAAAATGCGTCTTCGTTCTCTGCGGGTGAAACAGTTTCGGGAATTGTACGTTCAGTCGAAAGCTACGGAATTTTTATTGAGCTGCTGCCGAATCTGGCGGGCCTTGCCGAGTTGCGGGAAAACATCAGCATTAATCAAGCGGTTAGCGTCTATATAAAGGCGATTATTCCCGAAAAAATGAAAATCAAACTGATTATAGTCAATGCGTTCGATAACCCGAAAATCAACTATAATTATAAGTATCACATCAACTCGGGAAAAATAAACAGCTGGGTTTATTCGACCAAAAGCTCCGACAAGATTATTCGTACCGATTTTATTTGAAAGTAAGGGTGTAATCCCCCGCCCCTTGGGACGACTCTCTCGCCCGCAGGGCAAGGGGCGCAGGGCTTGCCCTGCGGTGTTACCTTACATTCAGTAGCCCATGAACAAAAAAACTGCCGTAAAAGTCAAAGACTTTTACGGCAGTTTTTTAGCAACTCACCAAATGTTCTCGAGGAGGGGGCAATCACATTCGGGGTAATCACCACAACATTCCCAATAATATCTAATAACAGTTCCGGGAATATCAGCCGCTTTTAAATCAAACGTCTCCGAGCCGTACTGCCCCGTCGTTTTGCATACCGTAGTCACGACCTTTTGCAATACCGCCGAAACAGGTTGTTTATGTCCGTTTCGTGAATCGATTGTAACGATGTATTGAGTGTAAAGGAACGAATCCTCTGTCTCGGTAAAGTTACGGTGAATTGTCCTCACAGGAATAGACGGGTTAGACCTTGATTGTTCCCATTCGGGGCGGAGTCGTAAATCTAAAAAGTTGAAGACGGTCTCAGCATCAAGTTTACGTATTTCGGAATAAAACGGTCGTGAATTCCCTTGAAGGAAGGTGAAATACGCAATGTCTTCCTTGATGATATAATGCCGCCAGATAAACAGAGACTGGAAGAAACAGTCACGGCGGTATTCCGAACGAAACATATAATAGTAGTCGTTCTCGCCGAGATATTCAACCGTGTAGTACTTGTAATTTTGCTGCTTGATTAAATCCACGA
Source organism: Oscillospiraceae bacterium (assembly GCA_009777835.1). Lineage (GTDB taxonomy): Bacteria > Bacillota > Clostridia > Oscillospirales > Ruminococcaceae > Ruminiclostridium_E. The sequence continues at coordinate 1,992 of WRKZ01000019.1, forward strand.
CTTTTTGCTCGGCTTCTTCCCTTGATTTAGCCGACTTTCGACCTCCGCTCGAAAAGTATTCATGAGCAACCGCAGGCGTTTTCCCGTCCCTATGAGCCATGTAGTCCTTCGAGATAAACGGTACGCCGAAATCGTCAAACCAGTTGAACTCCACATCGGCGAATTTGCCTTGGTTTTTCGATTCTGCAATAAGTTGTTCGTCACTCATATTTTCGATTTCCTCTGCAATCAAGTCACCGACAGCTTCAATCGGCGAAATCAAATTCGGAGGCGACGAAGATTCTTTTTTACGAACGGCGGTTATAAAGTTTCGATCTGTTCCGTGCAGTATTTTTGCTTCATACGTTTCGCCTATCTTTAACTCCGTTGCACCATTTTCGCATACGGATATTCCGAGATTGCCGTTCACTAACCAAAGGTAGTCGCTGTCTTTTTCAATACTTGCAACGGTAATCTCTTCTATAAACCAATATGGGACAATATCCCAATTATCGAAGATTGAGCGACAATCACAAGACGTGATTTCTGTCACTGAAGATGTCGGTTCAACCAACGGAGTTTCGACCGCCGCAGACGTTGTTTCATCCACCGAATTTTCAGTTGCGACAGACGTTGCTTCGGGTTGTTTATCGAGTTTCCCGGGCTTTTCAGATTTTTTGCCGTGAACGCTGTCCATATCAGCAAGGTACTTCAGAATCTCCAGTGCGTCACCTATTGTAGGGGATTCTCCGGCGGAATCATACACGCTCGACATTCCGGCGAGATGTTTTAGGATTTCAAGTACGTTTGCGATTGTGGGATTTGGGGGTTCCGCCGAAATATCCTGCTTTACGGGCAATGCAGACGTGCAGAGCATCGCCCCTATGCAGATTAGGGAAATAATTCGTTTTCTGATTTTCATGATTATCACCATACCTTTCTTATTTCGATTTCACTTCTGTTAAATACACAAACGAATACCCCGAAATGTTTAGAAAAATTTTTTTATTTTGAAAAACTTTCCGCAAATTTCGACAACGCCGCATCAACTCTGGAATTATCCCCGATTCCCGCCATTGCCGAATCGGCGCGGCCTCCACCTTTTCCGCCCGTAACGACTGCTATTTCACGAACGATTTCCCCTGCTTTGAGTCCGGCTTCAACCGCCGCAGGGTCACATACACACAAGAAATTGCTTTCTCCCGCCAAAACGGCGGCAAATCCCGAATAGGCATCTTTCAACTTATCCCCCGACTGTCTTAACGCATTAGCGTCCGCCCCCGGAATTTTCTGAACCAACAGCTTAATCCCGCCCGAATTGCCGACTTCTTCTACCACGGCAGATTTCGCCTGCATATTCGCTATAATTGCGTTCAAACGCGCGATTTCCTTCTGACTCGCCGAATTTGACGCTTTAAACTTTTCTTGCAACTGTTCGACTTCTTCTTGTTTAGTTTTAAACAGTCCCAAAACGCCCCAACCTGTAACAGCCTCAATTCTGCGAACACCCGAAGCAACACTCGATTCCGATACAATCTTGAACAAGCCTATTTCGCCGATATTTTTAACGTGAGTTCCGCCGCATAATTCAGTTGACACATCGCCGATTTTAACGACTCTTACAACATCACCGTACTTCTCGCCGAATAATGCCGTCGCCCCGATTTTCTTTGCTTCATCAATCGGCATTTCTTTAATCACAACAGGTTCATTCGCAAGGATATAACAATTGACCTCATTTTCAATCGCACGAACCTCATCAGCGTTCAAAGCCTGTCCGTGAGTAAAGTCAAAACGGCAGCGGTTTTCGTCTACGAGAGAACCCGCCTGATGAACGTGTTCGCCCAGCACAAACCTCATAGCCGCCTGCAAAAGATGTGCGGCGGTATGATTACGTTGAATGGCAGAGCGACAGTCAAAATCAAAGCTTGCATCGACGGTATCGTTTTTATTAAAAGTCCCCCGCTCTACTGTTGCATAACACACCGACTGTCCTGATTTGATTTTTTTGGTATCCGATACGGCCATCAGATTATTTTCGCAATCATTCCATATCAAACCCTTATCACCGATTTGCCCTCCACTCTCGGCATAAAACGGCGTTTTTTCGAGAACGACCATAACCTCTTCTCCGGCAGAGCAGGATTCAACCTCTTCTCCGTTTTTGATTACGGCAAGAATCTTCGTTTCAATGTTTTCTGTTAATTCTTCCCCGACAAACTCTACTGCAATCCGCTCATTATCAATTGTCAGTTGACCGTCACCCCAACCGCCCTTGAACGACTGATTCGCTCTTGCGGTGTCACGCTGCTCCTTCATCTTTTCGGCGAATTTCTCTTCATCTAACACCAACCCTTTTTCGGCAAGGATTTCTTTAGTCAAATCAAGCGGGAATCCAAAAGTATCATGCAGTTTGAAGGCATCTTCACCGTTCAGGATTTCGCCTTTTGAAAGGCTGTCTATCCGTTCCATCAAAATGGACATACCTTTTTCAACGGTTTTCGCAAAACTTTCTTCTTCGGTCTGAATAGTCTTCTTTATATAAATCTGCTTTTCAGCTAATTCCGGATAAGCCGACTTGCTTGATTCAATGACTTTATCGCACAATTCATACAGGAAAAGCTCTTTAATCCCGATTAAACGCCCGTGCCGTGCCGCACGCCTAAGTAATCGGCGCAGAACGTACCCTCTACCCTCATTCGATGGAAGAACACCATCGCAAATCATGAACGTAGAAGAACGAACATGGTCGGTAATCACCCGAATCGAAACGTCATTACTCCCGCCGGAATTGTATTTCACACCGGAAACCCGTTCAATCTCTTCGATTACGCTTTTTATAGTATCGACTTCAAACAGATTATTTGCCCCCTGCATAACACAGGCAAGCCGTTCGAGGCCCATTCCGGTATCAATATTCTTACTCGCAAGCGGACTGTAATTACCCTTACCGTCCGAATCAAACTGAGTGAACACCAAGTTCCAGACCTCGATATAACGGTCACAATCGCAACCGACTTTACAATCGGGGCTACACCCATTCTCAACCCCGCGGTCGAAATATATTTCCGAACACGGCCCGCACGGCCCGCTCCCATGCTCCCAGAAATTGTCGGCTTTCCCGAACTTGACAACTCGTTCTGGGGGGATTCCCACTTCATTAATCCACACCGATTCGGCTTCATCATCTTCTTCATATACGCTAATCCAAAGTAAATCGGACGGAATTTGCAAAACCTCTGTAAAATATTCCCACGCCCATTTACAAGCATCGGATTTAAAGTAATCTCCAAAAGAGAAGTTTCCCAGCATTTCGAAAAAAGTACCGTGTCGCGCCGTGATTCCCACATTGTCTATATCGGGGGTGCGAATACACTTCTGGCAAGAAGCCGCACGTTTTCTAGGCGGTTCTTCTATTCCCTGAAAGTATTTTTTGAGCGGGGTCATTCCTGCGTTAATGAGCAAAATCGAGTTGTCGTCTTTCGGCACTAACGGCGCAGAATCAAGACGGAGATGCCCTTTGCCTTCGAAAAATGCCAGATAGCTCTCCCGGAGCTCGTTCAAACCTGTAAATTTCATTGTTATGACCATGCCTTTCTACCACAAACGTGGCATGAATCAAGCCTGTCCGGCTCACCTGCTCGTCGGCAAAACTACTGACCTGTGAGCTTTTATTCAAACTTAGATTCCTTTTCTTTTGATTTATTTTATTATTTCCCTCCAATTTTAACAAAAAAAAAAAAAAATGTCAAGAGGGAACTTGACATATGCCGTATTCTATGATATACTACTTAAAAAACACGAAACTGAACAGGCGGTAAAGCGGGTTCAAACACGATTTACGCAGTCGGGTCGTTCACGACAGCAGAAAGCGAATTTTTCGCACATTTTCGCACATCTGTGGGACAGTACTACGGAAGTATTACGTCTTGTAGGTGTGTTTTTGTATTTTCAGGAAAATCAATCGAAAATCAAAACGAAAAGGAGAAAATCATGTCAAACGAAAAAATCGCAATGAGGGTATCCATAAACACCATAATATGGAATGTAATACTTACCGTCTTCAAAGCGTTCGCAGGGATACTCGGACATTCAACAGCTATGCTCGCTGATGCGGCACACTCACTTTCCGACATTTTAAGTACGGTTGTCGTAATGGTCGGCGTTAAACTGGCAGGAAAAAAAGCAGACCACGACCATAAATACGGCCACGAACGTTTCGAATGTGTGGCGGCAATCATCCTCTCGGTCATGCTGTTAGCGACCGGTGTCTTTATCGGAATCGCAGGAATCGAACAACTGACCGCATCTAATACGGAAGAGTCGTTCTCACCCGGGCTGTTCGCACTGATAGGGGCAATCATTTCAATCGCCGCAAAAGAAGGAATGTACTGGTATACCCGCGCTGCAGCGAAGAAAATCAATTCCGGCGCACTGATGGCAGACGCTTGGCATCATCGTTCGGATGCACTTTCGTCGGTTGGGAGTTTTGTGGGAATTCTCGGGGCATTGCTGTTCGGTTTAAACTTTCTTGATTCGATAGCGGCAATCGTGATTTGCTTATTTGTAGCCAAAGTCGCTTTTGATATTTTCAGGGATGCAGTCGGTAAAATGACCGACCGTGCCTGTGATGAAGAAACCGTACAAAAAATGCGCGACGTTATCCTAGCCCAAGAAAAAGTTCTGGGAATAGACCTGTTAAAGACCCGACTGTTCGGTGACAGAATCTATGCCGAAGTCGAAATCCTCGTAGACGGCGACAGCACCCTTAAAGATGCACACGAAACCGCACACGTTGTTCATGATGCGATTGAACATGAATTCGTCAAAATCAAACACTGTACCGTTCATGTGAATCCGTCTTAATTAGGAATCGGCGTGTTTTTAACAATGTCATCGATGATTGCCGCCGCAGTCCCGAAAGCAGACTTGCCTTTCGGCGAAAGAATAAGACGATGGGCTAACACATCAACCGCCAGTTCCCGAACATCGTCCGGCGTTATATATTCTCGTGAGTTGACTAACGCCAATGCCTTCGCTGTCTTGTGGAGCGCGATTGACCCCCTGGGAGATGCCCCCAACACGAGTAAATCGCTCTTTCTCGTTGCGTTGACAAGGTCTATAATGTACTGTTCAACTAAGTCGCTGACCTGCAATGTTTCAGCTTGACGGCGAAGTCCTTCTATATCGCTTAACTCCAAAACGGCAGAAAGTTCGGCGGCACTGCTTTTCTTCCCGCTGAGAATAGCTTTCTCGTCTGCCGGATCGGGATAACCCACCGACAGTTTCATGATAAATCTGTCCATCTGCGCTTCCGGCAGATGATACGTTCCGTAGGTTTCGACCGGATTCTGGGTTGCAAGGGTCATAAACGGCAACGGCAACGAACGTGTCACCCCATCTACGCTGATTTGCAATTCCTCCATGATTTCGAGCAGACTGGACTGGGCTTTCGGTGAAGCGCGATTGATTTCGTCGGCAAGAAAAAAGTTGCAAAATGCCGAACCCGCACGATATTCCATCTGCTTTGTATCGGGATTAATCATGGTGAATCCCATGATATCGGAAGGCATGACATCGGGGGTAAACTGCACCCGATTATATTGTCCGTTTACGCTTTTCGATAACGCGGCAACGAGTTGGGTTTTACCGACACCGGGTACGTCTTCAATTAAAACGTGTCCTTTCGCTAAAAGCGCGACTATAAGTTTCACGATTACCGGGCGTTTCCCGATTATGACTTTTTCTATGTTAGAGACCAGGGTGCTGACGGTTGCGTTCATTGTATTCATAATATACGCAATGCGTGGCTTGCCGCATACCAACGAATGGTGAAAACACAGCCTTTCGCACGCGCCCTTTCTTGAATTATTTTTCGTTTCCAATTACCGGTATGAAAGCAGTATACCACAAAACTCTCGTAATTTCAAGGGTTGGATTTTTTTATTTTTGCATATACTGTAAATATGAAAGAAAAAATAATCGCCCTTGCGGGGAATCCCAACGTCGGGAAGTCCACCGTGTTCAACGCCCTGACCGGGTTAAAACAGCATACCGGTAACTGGGCGGGAAAAACAGTCGAACTTGCGACCGGAACGCATACATACAAGGGTGAGAAATACACCCTCATCGATTTGCCGGGTACATATTCACTTGACTCAGACTCGCCCGAGGAAGAAATCGCGCGGGACTACATTCAAAGCGGAACCGCCGACTGTGTAATCATAGTCTGCGATGCTACCGGTCTTGAACGCAACCTTAACTTAACCCTGCAAATAACCGAACTCACCGATAAAGCGATACTCTGTCTCAACCTAATGGATGAAGCAGAGAAAAAGTGCATGGTAATCGATATTGAGCGACTCTCGCTTGAATTGGGAATCCCGGTAGTCCCGGTGACTGCGCGTTCCTCCGCAAAAAAAAGCGGGCTGAATAATCTCATGCGAACCGTTGTCGATGTAGTTTCGTCTAAAACAACCCCGAAACCGTTTCGATTAAACTACAAACAAGATGAACCCGAATACAAAACTTCCTGCCGAATCATAACCGCCGAAGGAATCGCCACGGAATGTGTCGGCTTTTCGAAGGAATCGGCAAGAAACATTGTCTCTCCGGCAGACAGATTCCTCACGAACAAAATCACGGGAATCCCCGTCATGATTTGCTTTTTCGGGTTGTTATTCTGGCTCACCATAATCGGCGCAAATTACCCTTCACAACTGTTAAGTGATGGTTTCGCATGGTTGCGCCCGCATTTGGACACGCTGCTTCGGACTGCACCGGTATGGTTATCGGGAATCTTATTAGACGGAATATACAACGTCCTGACCTGGGTGGTCGCTGTCATGCTTCCTCCTATGGCGATTTTCTTCCCGCTGTTTACTTTTTTGGAGGATTTGGGATACCTCCCGCGGATTGCGTTTAATCTTGACGGATTCTTCAAAAAAGCGAAAGCCTGCGGAAAACAGGCATTGACAATGGCAATGGGGTTCGGATGTAACGCCTGCGGTGTAATCGGTGCGCGAATCATAGCTTCCCCGCGCGAACGGCTGATTGCGATTCTGACTAACAACTTCGTACCGTGTAACGGCAGATTCGCCATGATTATCATATTAATCACGCTTTTTTTCACCGGCGGAATACTCTCTCCTCTTATCCTAACACTTGTCGTGATATTCGGGGTTATAATCACTCTTTTGATGTCGTGGCTTTTATCGAAAACGCTTCTGAAAGGGCAATCATCGTCGTTTACGCTTGAATTACCACCCTACAGGAAGCCGCAATTCGGCAAAGTAATTATCCGCTCCCTCCTTGACCGAACCGTTTTTGTGCTGGGTCGTGCCGCTATTGTTGCCGCACCTGCGGGAGCGGTAATCTGGTTACTCGGAAACATAACAACAGACGGCGTTACGTTGTTGAACACCTTTTCCGACTTCCTTGAGCCGTTTGGCAGATTAATCGGTATGGACGGCGTAATTGTTCTTGCTTTTATCCTGGGATTCCCCGCTAATGAAATCGTAATCCCGATTATAATCATGGGTTATCTTTCCGCAACGTCTTTATCCGAACCCACGGGAATTCATCAAATCGGGGAACTGTTCAAAGAGAATGGGTGGACTACTGTAACCGCACTCTGCACAATCATATTCTCGATTTGTCATTTCCCGTGTTCCACCACTTGTATGAGCATATTCAAAGAGACAAAGAGCGTGAAATGGACGGTTATTTCGTTCTTGTTACCGACATTGACCGGTATTATTCTCTGTTTTTTACTTTCAACGACCATGAAATTGTTATATTAATCCGCAACGAAAGTCTTATAAAATCGGGCAAAGCCCGATTTTTAATTTCATGCTTGAAAAATCGCCGAGATTATGATATACTCAAACTATACGAAAATAAAAAGAAACGAGAAACCAATCTTATGAATTTAAAAAGAACACGCTACTGCGGAGAATTTACAAGCGAATTAATCGGAAAGGAAGTCAGCGCGGGGGGGTTCGTTAAGCGAATCCGTGACAAAGGCTCAATTGTATTTATCGACCTGCGTGATTCTACCGGAATCATTCAGCTTGTTCTGGACGATACCGTGTCAGCCGAACTTTTCGAGGTGGCGAAATCAATCAAGAGCGAATATGTGATTATGGCATGCGGAACCCTCCGCGAACGTGAGAGCGTTAATAAAGACATTTCTACCGGAAACGTGGAGATTCTCGCGGGGGAACTCAAAATTCTCTCAAAAGCACAGACCCCGCCTTTTGAAATCACCGATGAAACAAAGGTCGGCGAAGAATTGCGCTTGAAACATCGATACCTGGATTTGCGCCGGAAAGAACTTCAAGACAACATCATCATGCGTCACAAGATTGCGAAATCCACTCGTGAGTACTTCTATCAAAATCGATTTATCGAAATCGAGACACCGACTTTCATCAAATCCACACCGGAAGGTGCGCGGGATTATCTCGTACCTTCACGGCTTCATAAAGGGAAATTCTATGCCCTGCCGCAGTCACCGCAGATTTACAAACAGCTACTGATGATTAGCGGATTCGACAGATATATTCAGCTTGCGAGGTGTTATCGCGACGAAGACCTCCGCGCCGACCGTCAACCCGAATTCACCCAGATTGACCTTGAAATGGCGTTCGTTGATGTACCGGACATTCTGGAGATGTTAGAGGGATTCATCAAACACATCATGCGGGAAATCAAGGGGTGCGAAGTGGAATTGCCACTCCCCCGCTTGACCTATGATGAAGCTATGGCAATTTACGGTTCGGACAAGCCCGACACCCGCTACGAAATGAAAATCATCGATATTTCAAAAATTATCACAAACGATGAGTTCCGCGGATTCGCCAATGCGGGAATAGTTGCCAAAAATGCCGCCGCCACACTCACCCGTAAAGAAATCGATAAGTTAGTGGAATTCGTGCGGGGAATCGGTGGTAAAGGAATCCCGTTTATTCGTTGGGTTGACGATGTTCCGTCATGCTCTTTCGGGAAATTCATGTCAGACGGCGAATTAAAAGAAATCTGCAAGGCTATGGGATGTGAAAAAGGTGACGTAGCCTTACTCGGCAGTGATAGGGCGATTCTCGGGGCATTGCGCAAACAAACCGCCGAAAAGCTGAACCTCATTCCCGAAGTTAAATTCAACTACGTCTGGATTACCGAGATGCCGTTTTTCGCAAAACAAGAGCTCACGGGTGATGGGCTCCGCCCATCAGCAGGTGAGCTTGACGATGCCGCAAAACAAGAGCTCACGGATGATGGGCTCCGCCCGTCAGCAGGTGAGCTTGACGATGCCGCAAAACAAGAAGACAACTTCGTTGCCATGCACCACCCGTTCACCTGCCCGACCGACGAAAGTCTGCAATATATTGATTCCGATAAGAGCAAAGTCTACGCTAAAGCGTATGATTTAGTTGTTAACGGCGTAGAATTACTATCCGGGTCGATTCGCATAAACGATTACGAATTACAGCAAAAGATGTTCGAAGCCCTCGGACTTACCTCCGAAGAAATCACAGCAAAGTTCGGTTTTTTGGTGGATGCGTACAAATATGCCGCTCCCCCGCACGGCGGGGCGGGAATCGGTTTAGACCGACTCGCAATGGTTCTTTGCGGCGCAGACAGTTTGAGGGACGTTACGGCGTTCCCGAAAGTCAAAGATGCTTCCGAATTAATGTCGGACTGCCCGGCAGAAGTCGATGGTAAACAGTTGGAAGAATTAGGAGTCAAATATTCTTGAATCAGAAGGGAATTAAAACCGAATATGAATAACAGAACATCAACAATCACAAGACAAACCCGTGAAACTAAAATCACCGCAACGCTTAATTTAGACGGAACCGGGACTCATGACATCTCAACGGGAATCGGATTCCTAGACCATATGCTGACTGCATTAACCGTTCACGGCGGATTGGACTTGTCGCTCGACTGTAAAGGCGACCTTGAAGTCGATGCGCACCACACCGTCGAAGATGTGGGAATAGTTTTGGGGAATGTGGTTAAATCGGCACTGGACTCTTCAAAAATCACGCGATACGGCTCATCGAGAATCCCCATGGACGAAAGCCTCGGTTGGTGCGATTTAGACATCGGCAATCGACCATTTTTGGTGTTCAATGCCGAATTTGTGTGCGAAAAAGTCGGTGAGCTTGACACCCAACTTGTTCGTGAGTTTATGCAGGCATTTTCGTTCAATGCGGGGATTACACTCCACATAGGAGTCAATTACGGCGAAAATGACCATCATAAAATTGAGGCTATGTTTAAGGCTTTGGCGTACGCACTGAAATCAGCAATACGAATTAATGAAAGCGGTGAGGTAGTTTCCACGAAAGGGGTACTGTGATGATTATTTTCCCTGCGATTGATATAAAAGCAAAACAAGAGCGGCGGGTCGAAGCTTCGCTTCGAGCAGGCCGCTTGACGATGATAGTTCGGAAAGGGGTACTGCGATGATTATTTTCCCTGCGATTGATATAAAAGCCGGAAAATGCGTTCGGCTCACGAAGGGTGATTTCTCAACCGCCGAAAGGGTCGCCGAAAATTACATGGATACAGCACGCGGGTTCGCCGAAGCGGGTTCTCAATGGATTCACATGATTGACTTAGATGGGGCAAAATCCGCTAAACCGCAAAATACCGATATTTTTCTTGATGTTGCTTCAAATACCCCTCTGAAAGTACAGGTTGGGGGCGGGATTCGCAGTCTCGAAATCGCCGAGTCCTATATAAAAGGCGGCGTTTCGCGGGTGATTCTCGGTTCGGTTGCGATTGAAAATCCCGACTTCGTCAAAACCGCCGTAAAGGAATTCGGGGCAGAACGCGTGGTAGTGGGAATCGATGCTAAAAACGGACTGGTCGCAATAAACGGTTGGCTCGAAACCAGTAAGGTAAACTTCATCACTCTCGCTAAACAAATGTGCGAAGCGGGGGTAAAGTACTTCATCTTCACCGACATCGACAAGGACGGAACACTTTCGCGACCGAACCACGTCAAAACTAAACGGCTTCAAGAGGAAGTCGCAACATTCGGCGCAAACGTAACAGCTTCGGGCGGGATTAAGACACTCAATAACATAAAAACACTGAAAAAGAATAATATATATGGGGCAATCTGCGGCAAGTCGCTCTATTCCGGCACACTGGATTTAAGGGAAGCTATCAAGGTCGGACAGTCGTAGAAAATTTATATTTTACAGAAGTAAGTCATGAGCGAAAAAAATGTTAAGGAGAAAATAAATGACTAAAAAAATAATCCCCTGTCTCGACATACGGGACGGGAAGGTCGTCAAAGGCGTAAAATTCGAGAACGTGCGGGACGTAGGCGACCCTGTAACACAAGCAGCGAAATACAACGCCGACGGCGCAGACGAAATCGTGCTGTACGACATATCTGCGTCGGTCGAAAAGCGAATCATCGACCTCGAATTAGTCCGCAAGGTTGCCGCTGTAATCGACGTGCCGTTAAGTGTAGCCGGAGGAATCGGTACGCTTGATGACTTTCAGAAGGCCCTCGATGCGGGGGCAAGCAAAGTCTCACTTAATTCGCTTGCAATCCGCAATCCGGACTTTATCCGACAAGCCGCCGATAAATTCGGGAGTGAGCGTGTGATTATAGGAATCGATGCTAAAGCGAACGAAAACGGTAAATACTCGGTAATGCTCGGCATGGGGAAAGAAAATGCGAACCTTGATTTAATCGAGTGGGTCAAGAAAGTGGTTGAATTAGGTGCAGGTGAAATCTGTCTCAACTCGATTGACGCAGACGGTACTCGAGACGGCTATGATTTAGCCATGCTGAATGCCGTCTGCGCCGTTACCGACGTGCCTGTAATCGCCTCGGGCGGGTGCGGAAGCCTTGAGCATTTCGGGGAAGTCTTCGAAAAAACCCCTGCGGCGGCGGCATTGGCGGCATCGATGTTCCACTTCGGAGGATTGACGGTGAAAGGAGTGAAGGAATACCTTGGAACTTAATAAACTCTTTAAGAAGTCGGAGCTTATTCCGGCGATAATTCAAGATTCGACTACAAATCAAGTCTTAATGCTCGCATACATGAATCATGCAAGTCTCGAAAAAACTCTGGAAACAGGCGAAACCTGGTTCTGGAGTCGTTCGAGAGGGGAATTATGGCATAAAGGCGAAACTTCCGGGCATATTCAAAGGGTGGTTGAGATGTATTCCGACTGTGATGACGACACCCTGCTGATTAAAGTGGAACAAGTCGGAGTGGCTTGCCACACCGGCGAATACAGCTGTTTTTTCAATGAGATTCTTACGAAATAGGAAAAGGAGTATGTGAATATGAAAATCGATAATGCTTCGTGGCATTTCGGAGGGGATTATCCTAATGATTTACCCGACAAAAACGCCTATACACACATCGGGTTCTTTTTGAAATGGTGCTTGCTTAACGACTTCGCCTCGGAAGAGCTGAAAGAGATTTCGGGCGATGACATCGAAAAGGTTTTGCAGGGGACAATGTCCGGGGCGGATTTCTTGGAAATAAACTGCGATGGGAAGTTCTGCGACGATGATTTAACCGAAAAAGGAAACGAATTCGCCGAAGATTATTATTCGACCGACGATGGGGATTTCGTGAAGAAATTCAAAAGCTACTATGAAGATTTAGCTGAGGTGTTCAGTGAACCCGAAACGATATATCACGTTGAAAATACCGAGGAAAACTATGCCTTGATTGCCCGAAGAATCAACGAACGTTATAATCAATGGCTTGATTTTGCAAATCAATTATAGCCGATGAGGTATTACAATGCTGAATAAACTACATGACTTCTTCGCAGGTAAAAACGTGCTCCTCCTCGGACTGGGTCTGGAGGGGAGTTCAACGTTGCAACTTCTCGAAAAACTCAACTGCGCGAAATCCGTCATGGTGTGGGAGGAATACCACCATACCCGCGGAACGAAATTCCCTCCTGAATACGACATCATCATGAAATCGCCCGGAATCCCGCTGTATGAGAAAATCGGGGAATTTGACCCGAGAATCACCGGTCAAGCGGATTTATTCTTGCGGTTTGTCAATCGAGAAAAAAACCCCGTCATAGGAATCACCGGGACTAAAGGTAAGTCCACGACTTCAAGCCTTGTACATCATATTTTGAACGAGTGTCGTGTGAATTCCCGATTGATAGGCAATATCGGAGTACCACCGCTTGACGTTGCCGAGGATTTAACCCCCGGTGAAGTCGTGGTTATGGAATTGTCCTGCCACCAATTAGAATACGTTCAAGCTTCCCCCGAATACGCCGTTCTGCTGAACATCTACGAAGACCACCTCGACCACTATATTGACTTCAAGCATTATAAGCACGCTAAAGAGAACATCTTCCGGTTTCAGAAACCGAGTGATGTTGAGATTCGTGTCGAAAACACAAGCTGTTTCAGCCGCGAAATCAACTCAATTGAACCCGAAAAGGCACGAATCCGCGGGAAACATAACATTCATAATATGGCAGTAGCACTGAGAACGGTGTTAATGCTCGGATTGAGAATTCCGCCGGAACAACAACTCGAAGCCGCTTACAGCTTCGGCGGACTGGAACATCGCCTGGAGCTGTTTGCCGAAATCGACGGAGTGAAGTGGGTTAACGACAGTATCAGCACCATTCCCGAGGCGGCAATCGCCGCCATGGAAGCCTTCCCCGAAGCCGATACCATTATAATAGGAGGACTCGACAGGGGGGTTGACTACTCGGTTTTGATTGACTTTCTGAAAAATCGCCCCGACATAAACGTAGTTGCTCTGCCTGATTCGGGGCATAAAATCGCAGATTTGCTCGGTAAACGCACGAACATCTATAAGGCTTGTGATTTGGCAAAGGCAGTCGAACACGCTAAAATCGTGACGAAGGCTTGCTGTGTCCTGTCTCCTGCGGCGGCAAGTTACGGATTCTACAAGAATTTCGAGGAACGCGGGCGGCATTTTAAGGAGCTTATATGACATCCCCGCCTTTGAAAACAAATGCGAGTATCTTCATACCGCACTTAGGTTGCCCTCACGAATGTTCGTTCTGTAACAAGGAATCCATCACAGAAGCGAGCAAATCGGTGACTTCGGCAAGTGTGGAAGCAATTCTGGAAACCCATGTAAAATCCCTTCGGCGCAGAAACATGAACGCCGAAATCGCCTTCTTCGGGGGGACTTTCACTGCGTTAGCCGACGAACACAGGGAAGAACTTCTGCAAACCGCAAACAGGTTTATTCGGCTATACCCCGATTTGTTTACGGGAATCCGCTGTTCCACCCGCCCGGATTATATAAACGCTGAAATCCTGTCGGAGTTGAAACGTTTTAACGTCACTTCGATTGAAATCGGTGCGCAAAGCATGGATGATGAGGTATTACTCGCCAATACAAGGGGACACACCACCGACGATGTCCGTAATGCGGCAAGACTGGTTAAATCTCACGGTTTTGAACTGGGGCTTCAAATGATGACCGGACTGTACTGCGACACACCCGAAAAGTCTCTTTACACTTGTGATGAATTAATCAAGCTGAACCCCGACACGGTGCGAATCTATCCAACCGTTGTATTCGCAGGGACGAAACTCGCCGAGTTAGCACATATACCCTTTTCGGAAGAAGAAACACTTGAACTTGTCGGCGAAATCTACAGCAGATTTGTATCCCGCAATATCCGCGTTATACGAATCGGACTGAATTACAGCGGAAACGTCATCGGGGAGAAGAGTATCAGCCGATATTATTACAATCGTATGCGGGAATTCATGCAAAAATCGGGTGAAACACGGTTCAGGGTTTTCACCGATAAACGGAACATCAGCAAAATCAACGGACATAAATGCGAAAACAAGCTAAAACTTGAAAAATTGGGTTTTACGTATAAAATCAAGGAAAAACAGGGGATTGACTTAGAAATATTCGCAATTGAACGTAAACCCCTTGCACCGTTATGAAATATGTGGTATACTGTAGCATAGCAGATTGAGCCACAACTTTCGTTGCGGAGCAATAATTAAAATCTCGGAAAGGCATGGTCATGAGTATGAAAGCTAAAAGTCACAATATAGCGGGGAGTTTGAAGATTTCGAACGAGGTAGTCGTTAAAATCACGGAACTCGCCGCAATGGAAATCACGGGGGTCTCGGTGAAGGGCGGCCATCTCGACACGCAGGACAACACATTACTGGTTGCCAACCAATTCATCAGCCCGATAAAAGCCTCCCTCAAAGGGGAAGCGGCGGAAATCGATATAAGTATCGTGGTCATTTCGGGACACAAAGCCGTGAAAGTCGCAGAATCTGTTCAGCAGAGTGTTAAATCGGCGGTGCAGAATATGACGGGGATTCCCGTTGCGAAAGTCAACGTGCGGATTTCCGGTGTGCGAATCCCCGAAACGGAAGGCGAAGCCGTATGACCAGAAGCCAAAAGAGAGAAGCGGTATTTCTGTTACTGTACCAGTCTTCTCTTAACGACGATACAGTGGACGAGCTTGTGCAAACCAACATCGAAGAATTTGAAATGCTCGAAGACGATTCAATCGCGGCAACGGTTAAATCCGCACTTGAATACGCCGACCAAGCCGACAAAATTATTAACCGGTTCTCGAAGACCCGTAAAGTTGCACGAATCGCTAAAATCAGCGTGGCAATCATGCGGCTGGCTTTGTACGAAATGGAACACGACGATACCGTACCCGATAAAGTCGCGATTAATGAAGCAATTGAACTCTGCAAGAAGTATTCCGGCGAGAATGATGCTAAATTCGTGAGCGGACTGTTGGGTTCGTATTACAGGGAAAAAAATAATGAATGAGAACGAAACGCTTTCGGTGAGTGTATCAGAAGTCAATCGAAAAATCGCCGACCTGCTCAAAAACGAGAAGTCGCTTTCGGGAATTAGCGTAAACGGCGAAATCTCTAACTTCACGGGCAGGCACAAAACCGGCCATTTGTACTTTACGCTGAAAGACGAAACTTCGTCCATTAAAGCAATTATGTTCAAGGGGAGCGTCGGCTCGCTCAAATTCGAACCCGAAAACGGCATGAAAGTCACCGTGAAAGGTGATGTCCGCGTGTTCGAACGGGATGGGCAGTACCAACTCTACGCTTTTGAGATGCAACCGGAGGGAATGGGTGCATTATACGTATCTTTTCTTGAACTGCGCGAACGTCTCGAAAAAGAAGGATTGTTTTCGCAAAAACGTCCGCTTCCGAAACGCCCTGAAACTATAGCCGTAATAACAGCCGAGACCGGGGCGGCACTTCAAGACATATTAAACACACTCTCACGGCGAAATCCCCTCGTAAAGGTGATTTTGATTCCTGCGTCAGTTCAAGGAGTAAACGCACCGGGAACACTGATTAGTGCGTTCAACGCGGCACAATCCACCAACGCCGACCTGCTCATATTCGGTAGGGGGGGCGGCTCGATTGAAGATTTATGGGCATTCAACGATGAAAAATTAGCCAGAACTATATTCGCCAGCAGAATCCCGACTATTTCTGCGGTAGGGCATGAGGTTGACTTCACCATAGGTGATTTCGTTGCGGATTTACGTGCGGCGACTCCTACGGCGGCAGCTGAAATCAGCGTCCCCGACATAAGTGAAATCTATGATGCGCTGACGGCATTGAAATCGGATTTACGGTTACGATTCGGTCGGTTACTGTCGCTGTATTCGGAGCGTGTGGGAGCTTTAGAACGTGAACTTCACGCAAAATCACCAACAGCGAAGTTGTCTGTGTATACCTCCCAACTCGAAGTCCTGGAACGGCAAATCAAAACAGCGATGGGTACACAAATCGGACAAAAACGACATCAGTTGATTGCCGAGATGAAACGAGTTGATGCGTTAAGTCCGCTGAATGTGTTAATGCGCGGATATTCGATTGTAAGTGATTCGCAAAACAAAGCCGTGACCGATTCAGCGGTACTCAACATCGGCGACAGGGTGGGAATTAAATTGCACAAAGGCAAAATCACTGCGGAGGTAATCGGCAAGTTTGAATGAAAACGCTTTGAATCTCGGAAAGGCATGGTCATAAAGAATGAATGAGAAAGTAACTTTTGAACAGTCACTTGAACGGCTGTCGCAAATATCAACGGCGATGAATGATTCCGGATTACCGTTGGAAGAATCCCTCAAATTATACGGGGAAGCGGTCGGGTTAATCGATGTCTGCAAACGCCGAATAGAATCGGCTAAATTAACGGTAGAACGGATTGAAACTAATGGAACAACAACTGCATGAATACAAAGAATTAATCGAGAAAGAGCTTGAGACGGCATTATACTGCCCCGAAAACTTCAAAGTGGTCGAGGCTATGCGATATTCGACACTGGGCGGCGGTAAACGAATCCGCGGTGCTCTTGTATTAGAATTTTGCCGTGTCTTCGGCGGAAACGTAAATACCGCTCTCTGCGTTGCCGGCGCGATTGAGATGTTGCAAGCTTTTTCGCTTATTCACGATGACCTACCCTGCATGGATGATGACGATTTTCGTCGCGGGAAACCCTCCTGCCATAAACAGTTCGGGGAAGCCGAGGCTTTACTCGCCGGGGATGCCCTGTTAGCGAATGCCTTTAATTCGGCGGCGGCGAGCATTTTTCTCCCGAAGAGCGAAGGACTCAAACCCCAAAATGCCGTCTCGGTGATTTCTACACTGTCGAATGCAACCTTCGAGATGATTAAAGGGCAGCAACTGGACATGGATTTCGAGGGTATTGCGCCTGAAAAAATCAGCGAGGATGAGCTTATCGGAATGTATAATCGCAAAACCTGCGCATTGATTTCAGCCGCTTGTGTCTGCGGTGCGATTTGCGCCGACACAAGCGATAAGAATCTGCATCTGGCGCGGGGGTATGGGGTTGCATTGGGGTTGGCTTTCCAGATTGCCGATGATTTACTTGATTTCGAAAGCGAAAAAACCGGAAAGAAAACGTACCCGGTCTTGTTCGGAAAGAAAAAAGCGGTTGAAAAATCCCGCGAATACACCGACACGGCGGTGAAAATCGCAGGTAAACTCCGCGAAGGTGAGTTCCTGCGGGAATTAGCTATTACTCTAAATAAAAGAGAGGTTTAAGTTTGAAAGCGTTTATTGATAATAACTATTTATGGTTCGCACCGATTTTCAGTTTCATAGTTGCCCAACTCATGAAATACGTTGTCTATGCGGTGCAATACAAGGTCTTCCGAAAAGAACGTCTTACCGGTGCCGGGGGAATGCCTTCATCACACTCATCGGGGGTGTGTACGCTGATTATCGTGATGGCGGTCAGCCAAGGTACGAATTCCCCGATGTTTGCGCTTGCGTTGATTCTGGGGCTGATTGTCATGTATGATGCGGCGGGGGTTCGGCGGGCGGCAGGACTTCATGCAAAGGTCATTAACATTCTCAAAAGAAGCATGGACGAATTAGACGGCAACGGAGGGAATAACGAGCAGGCAACGAATCACGAAGAAGAAAAAGCCGACAAACCCCTGAAAGAATTCGTTGGACATACCCCGCTTGAAGTGTTATGCGGAGCGATTGTCGGTGTGTTGTTGGGGCTGTTGTTTGTGTTATGATTCTTAATAATAAAATGCGGCCCGAAAAGCTGAAACGTCTCTCGAAAAAGCAACTTCGTCAACTCTGCAACGAAATCCGTAATTTTTTAATAGGAACCGTTTCAAAAACGGGGGGGCATCTGGCTTCCAACCTGGGAATGGTTGAATTGACAGTTGCACTCCATCGTGTCTTTGAAAGCCCCCGCGACAAATTCGTCTTTGACGTTGGGCATCAATCGTATACTCACAAAATCCTCACGGGGAGGTTTGAGCGGTTTTCGGAACTACGTAGCGAAGGCGGAATATCAGGCTTCCCGCGGCCCGGCGAATCAGAGCATGATGCCTTTATCGGCGGACACAGCGGAATTTCCGTCTCGGCGGCACTGGGGATAGCGGAAGCACTTCGCCTGTCTGAGCCACAATCTCAACCGCCTAAAGTTATCGCCGTAGCAGGCGACGGCGCATTCACCGACGGCGGAATCTACGAGGGTATGAATAATGCCGGGAAAAGCAGTGCAAATCTGCTTGTAATCCTCAACGATAACGGGATGAGCATTTCCAAAAACACCGGCGCGTTTGCAGCATATTTATCGCAACTGCGGTCGAGTTTGCGATACCATAAAGCAAAAGTATCGGTGAAATCTTTTTTAGGCAAGAATAAAGTCGGTGAAGCAGTCAGCGGAGCGGTATCCGCAACCAAGAAACTCGTCAAGAATGCCGTATATTATCAGAATCTGCAGGGGAATTTTTTCGAGAATCTGGGGTTCAAATATTACGGAATCGTTGACGGACATAATATAAACGAATTGATTGAAGTACTGGAAGTCGCTAAACTCATAAACGAACCCTGTTTGATTCACGTCAAAACCATGAAAGGCAAAGGATTCAGACCGGCAGAAAAAAATTCGGGTGAGTTTCACGGTATAACCCCCACACTCGCGAATAATCTGCCGCTGAAACCAAACCATAGTGAATCTTACTCAGACGTGTTCGGGAAAGAAATAGCTGCGTTAGGTGAATCTGATGAACGAATCGTGCTTATTTCGGCGGCAATGAAATATGCAACGGGATGCAACTACTTCAACGACAAATTCCCGGAACGTTTCTACGACTGCGGCATTGCGGAAGCCCATGCGGTGACTTTTGCCTCGGGGCTGGCAAGCCGAAAAATGCTACCCGTATTCGCTGTTTATTCGACTTTTTCGCAAAGGGGATTCGACCGTTTTCTCCACGACTGCGCGATTGAAAACCTGCACGTGGTGTTCGCGATTGACCGTGCCGGGGTTGTCGGCGAGGATGGCGAGACCCATCAAGGTGTGTTTGATGTGGCAATGTTTTCGCTCATCCCGAATTTTACCGTATTTTCCCCTGCAAACTCGTCCGAATTGAAAGAATGTCTTCGCCGTGCCCTTTATGAAGTTGACGGCCCTGTTGCAGTACGCTATCCGCGCGGTCAAGCAAACAACTCCGACCTCAATGTTTGCGATAAATTTCAGTTAACGAAAACAGGTTCGAAACGATTGACCGTTACCTACGGAAGAATCGCCGAGAAATTAAGCGGTTTAAATACGGATTTTCTGAGGTTAGTACAAATCAAGCCGCTTCCTCCGGAAGCGATTTCATCAGCTATGAACTACAGCGACATCATCTTTTATGAGGAAGGCAGTGAACGCGGCGGAATCGGTGAAGCGTTATTACTGGAATTGGTTCGGCGGGGATGGAAAGGTGAGTACGACGTAAAAGCGGTAACTGAATTCGTTCCCTGTGCCGATGTCGAGACACAATTACGAAAGATTACCGCGC
Source organism: Oscillospiraceae bacterium (assembly GCA_009777835.1). GTDB lineage: Bacteria > Bacillota > Clostridia > Oscillospirales > Ruminococcaceae > Ruminiclostridium_E. The sequence continues at coordinate 22,330 of WRKZ01000019.1, forward strand.
TTTAACTCTTCTTCGCGCTTTTCACGGCAGAGCCGTTCGAGATGTTCTTGTTTTCGCTGAATATGCGCAATCTTAAAAAGGGTATGCGTAAGAATCTCGAACTGTAATGCTAACAATTCGATTTCTTCGACGGTTTTACCCTTCGCCAACAACGAAGCCAAGGTGTTGATGGTTGCCGCCAATTCGGGGGCGTTAGCAGAACTGCAAAAATTAGAAAGATTGGGGTTGCGTTCATCCATAATAACTAATAATATGAATAGACTGGATAAAGAATTACACACGAGAGGGTTGGCTAAAAGCAGAACTTCCGCCGCTGAATTGGTCTCACAGAAGAAAGTCGCCGTTAATGGGGTGATTTGTACGCTCGTTTCGCGAAAGGTTAACGTTGAGGATATAATCGAAGTTGTCGGAGAATTACCGCGGTACGTTTCACGGGGCGGTCTAAAGTTGGAATATGCAATCGAGCAATTTGAAATCGATTTAACCGGCAAAGTCTGTCTTGATGTAGGTGCAAGTACCGGCGGATTCACCGATTGTATGTTACAGAAGGGCGCGTCACGAGTTTATGCAGTCGATGTCGGGACGGCGCAACTCGCCTCCGTTTTGTCGGAAGATGAACGGGTAATTTCAATTGAAAACTGTGATATTCGGACAGCTGAATTGCCCGAAAAGGTCGGATTCGCAGCGGTTGACGTGTCATTTATTTCGGCAAAGCTGATTCTTCCCGAATTAAAGCGATTTATATTCAGTCGGGCAAATGCAGTGGGTGCGAACCGTAATGATTTAGCCCCCGAGCAGATACTCAAAGCCACGGACGCTTACAGTCGGGCAAATGCAGTGGGTGCGAACCGTAATGATTTAGCCCCCGAGCAGATACTCAAAGCCACGGACGCTTACAGTCGGGCAAATGCAGTAATACTGCTGTTGAAGCCGCAGTTCGAACTGGGTAAGCGGCATAAGGGTGTGGTTAGTGACCCGCGGGTTCAGGCGAGGGTTGTTTCAGATATGGTTGCGTTCGCTGAAGAGATTGGATTTGAGGTAGGCGGTATAGTTGAATCACCTATATTGGGCAAATCCGGTAATCGGGAATTTCTAATCAAATTGGGGGTGAAACCGAAATGAAGGTATTCGTTGTCTCGAAGGAATCGAAAGAATCGAAGGGGGCGGAAATCTATGACGCTTTCAGGAAGATGATTGATTCCCTGTCGATTGAGATTACCGACAACATTTCGGAATGTGATTTTGTTATCACGATTGGCGGTGACGGGACGATTCTGAAGGTCGGCAAAGAAGCGGCGAAACAAGGGTTGCCCCTCCTCGGAATTAATACAGGTCGGTTGGGATTTATGGCAACGGTCGAAAAAGACGAGTTGGGGAAACTGTCTGACTGGCTAAAGGCGGGGGTGTACACCCACATCAGTCACAGAATGATGTTTGACGTAGAGGTTGCAGAACAAGTCACGACTGTACTCAACGATGTTGTAATCAGCAGAAAACCTAATGCGCGGCTCCCGCATTTTACGGTATTGAAAGATGACATTGAAGTCATGCGGGTGAGGGGTGACGGAATTATAATAGCCACTCCTACAGGTTCGACTGCTTATTCGTTATCGGCAGGCGGCCCGATTATTGAGCCGGAAATGCACTGTTTTCTTGTAACAGCACTCTGCCCGCATACGCTGTTTAATCGACCTATGATTTTTTCACCCGGCACAACACTGAAAATCTTTGCTGAAGACGCACTCGTCAGTGTTGATGGTGGCGAAGCAATCGAGTTGAAGGATGGTGACTGTATCACTGTAACGAAATCTTGTTCCTCGCTCAGTCTCTTGAGTATAGACGGTGACAGTTTTTACAATTCGCTCCATAATAAACTGATGAAACCACTGAAATGAAATCAAATTAATCACCCCCCAAACAATATAGTTTGAGGGGTGATTCATTTGAGTTTAAACTAGTTTTCAAAAACGCTGTAGAGCGTTATATATAATGGATATTCATAGCGGAAACCTTTAATTATAAAGTTGGATTCCCCGTAAATATTTAAGGTGCCTTTGCCGGTTATATTGAGCGGTAGAGTTGCAATCACCCCGCCCGGCGGTATGTCCTCTTCAAATGCAAAAGCAAATTGATAATTTCCTCTATTAATATCACTACCCGCTTCTGAGAAAACCAATAAATACTCTCCGCTCGCTCTAAGTCGAATTCCCTCCACTGATATTCCATCGCTTCCGGTAATTTTTAAATTGATAATTCCCCAACCATTAATATCCGCACTTTTCAATCCCCCTGCCGGCGCACGAAACTCCAGTATATTCGGATTATCGGCGTTCACACCTATCGAAATATACTCATCTTGATAGCTCGACACTTTTATGCCTTTAGGGGCAACAGGAGCAGAACCGGGCTTGTTGACCACAACCCATTGGTCTGACAACTCTGTAACGTTGCTGATTGTTATATCTAAAGGAATTTCGATTAGTTCTTCCCAACCTTCATGTACCACAAACACGCTAAACAAACCTGTAATGTTCAGCGTACCTTCTCCGTTAACCGCAAGGGTAGAAAAAGCCTCTCCGGGGTTAACCCAATCGATAACAAGAATCGACGTAAGATAATCGCCTTTAACAATACTACCAGCGCGTGCAAACATGATTCTTTCATCGTCAGCGTCGATAGATAAAACCCTTCCATTATACGTAATCCCATCTCCGACAATTTTTAATTTCTCAAAAATTACTGCTTGCACATAGGAATCACGTTTTTCTCCCTGCCAACGAAACAGCTCACCATAACCGCTCTCAGGGGCACGAAATTCAAGCAGAGTGGGGTCGTTCTCGTTGAACCCAATCGAAATATAATCGGAGATGTAGTTCGCATTCTCGGAATAAACCCGCAAATACGATGTTTCGGTAGAGGGTGCGGTCACGTTCGTCGGTGCGCTCGTCTTAACCGGGGTTTCTCCTTCAGTAGAAACAGAGGCTGTTTCATCTCCTAAATCAGGGAGAACCCCTCCATCTACATGTACGGGTGCAGTGACAGCCACTCTTCCGTTGTTAGTGCGTGCTACAGTTCCGTCACCCGATTCAGACTGTTGTACGATTGTAATAGCCAAGTCTTCAACCATAGGTACGCGGGCGGTTGCATTTGATTCCGCACCGTCCTGTTCATCGGTAAACGCCACGGATTGTTCCGGCACATCCGATTCTTCCGATGGGGCATCATCACTGTTTCGGATTCCCGAAAACATCCACACCCCCGCGAAGAACAAACACATGACCACCGCCGAAACCCCGATAGCCATAAAGTTCCTCTTAACGGTTCTAACCTGATTTGCCGGGAACAGATTCTGTTCCTGTACGATTTCGACGATGTCATTTTCGCGGAAGTTGTTGTTCAAATCTTTTTCATTCGCATTTTTCATGGTATAATTCTCCTTTTCTTGTTTGATATAATCGGTCTGAAAGCTACGAAAGCTTTAATCAAAATCATTATACCATGCAAACCAAACTTTGTCAATACAATTATTTAAATTTGTTAGTTTGGTTAAGTTGGAATGAATCCAATCTAAATTTTCACTCGCTACGCAGCGAACGGCGGCTTTGTCTCTGTCATAGCATTTCCGCTTGACATTAAATCAAGCGGAAATGTTCTATACACTCTATACAATGATTAATCAATTCACGCTGTAGAGTAACTGCCCGTATGAAGGGAACGGCCAATACTTTTTAGAGACGAGTCTCTCAAGTTCATCGGCGACAATGCGGAGTTCAACCATTGCCATATAAATCTTGTCACGGCAGGAACGCGCCTGCGAAAGCAACGGTTCGTCATCATCGGATTCAAGGAGGATGTTTTCCAACTTGAGCAGCTTTTTCAGCAAGCATGAGGTCGATTTCGAGATTTTATCCAGGAAGTAATCCTCCGGTTCGGTGTCGTACTCACCACAGGACTTCTTCCGGGCGAGCAATTTGGACAACTCATTCTGATAATCGATACAGGCGGGAATAATTTCGCCTTTAACCATATCAACCATTGTGAGGGCTTCGATTCTGATTGTCTTGCAGTAACCTTCAAGACGGATTTCATAGCGCGACTGCAATTCCGCTTCGCTGAACACGTTATGCCCGGTAAACAGCTTAACGCTTTTAGCCGAAACAAATTCGGGGAGTGCGTCAACGGTTGTCTTAAGGTTGGAAAGCCCGCGTTTTTCCGCTTCAGCCACCCATTCGTCGGAATAGTTGTTCCCATTGAAAACAACCCGCTTATGTTTGCTGAAAGTCTCAACGATTAACTCTGCCAAATCCGCTTGGAAATAGGTCGCGCCCTCTAATCTGTCGGCGAATTCCTTGAGGATTTCCGCAACGGTGGTGTTGAGAATAAGGTTAGGCCCCGCAATCGAGAAAGCCGAACCGAGCATCCTGAATTCAAACTTATTCCCGGTGAAAGCAAAAGGAGAAGTCCGGTTGCGGTCGGTGGTATCCTTCGAAAAATGCGGTAAAGCGGTCACACCGATTTCCATTTCGGAGGCGGATTTGCCTTGATACTTCTCGCCGGATTCGAGTGCTTCGAGAATTTCGGTAAGCTCATCTCCGAGGAAAATCGAGATAATAGCGGGCGGGGCTTCGTTAGCCCCCAGGCGATGGTCGTTTCCGGCACTTGCCGCCGAAACCCGCAAAAGGTCTTGATATTCATCCACTGCCTTAATAACCGCTACCAAAAACAGCAGAAACTGTGCGTTCTCGGAGGGGGTCTTCCCCGGTGTAAGGAGGTTCACCCCTTTATCGGTTGACAGCGACCAGTTGTTATGTTTTCCGCTGCCGTTCACACCGGCGAACGGCTTCTCGTGAAGCAAACAAGCTAATCCGTGCCGGGAAGCAACGCTTTTCATAGTCTCCATTACAAGTTGGTTATGGTCGGTCGCGATTCCCGCGGCGGCGTAAATAGGTGCGAGTTCATGCTGTGCCGGTGCGACTTCATTATGCTTGGTCTTTGCATGAATCCCGAGTTTCCATAACTCTTGGTCGAGTTCTTTCATATAAGCCGAAACCCGCGGTTTCAAGCTTCCGAAGTAATGGTCGTCGAGTTCCTGACCTTTCGGCGGACGAATCCCGAAGAGGGTTCTTCCGGTGTAAATCAAATCGGGACGTTTTTGAAAATCTTCCTTATCTATGAGGAAATATTCCTGTTCGGGCCCGACCGCCGCCTGTACCCTTTCGGTGGATTCATCACCGAAAAGCCTCAATATACGCAATGCCTGTTTATCCACCGCCTCCATTGAACGGAGGAGCGGGGTTTTCTTGTCGAGGGCTTCACCGCTGTAGGAGCAAAACGCAGTCGGAATACACAAGGTGTCATCTTTGATGAACGCGTAGGATGTAATATCCCAGACGGTATAGCCCCGCGCCTCAAACGTTGCGCGGAGTCCGCCCGACGGAAAACTCGACGCATCGGGTTCACCCTGAACGAGATTCTTACCCGAAAACTCCATAATTACCTTACCGTCTTTAGACGGCGAGATGAAACTGTCATGTTTCTCGGCAGTGACCCCCGTCATAGGCTGAAACCAGTGAGTAAAGTGCGTCGCCCCTTTTTCGACCGCCCACTCTTTCATCGTATTCGCGACTACATTAGCTATATCAAGCTCCAAATGTGTCCCCAACGACATGGTTTTCTTCAAAGCCTCAAAGACTTCTTTCGGCAATCTTTCCTGCATGACTGTTTCGTTGAACACCATGCTGCCGAATAATGCGGGAATGTTTTTCATTGATTTTCTCCTTATAAATTTTTTTGTAAACTAATTTAGATATTATCTTGTAAGGCATCGAAGCCTTCTTCTCCGGTACGAATCTTAACGGCGTTTTCGACATTGTAAACGAAGATTTTTCCATCACCGATGTTACCGGTATAGATTGCCTGTCTGGTTGCCTCGATTAGCTTACTGACAGGAACTTTACTGACAACGACATCGACTTGAACCTTAGGAATAAGCGGAGATTCAAGCGGAACTCCCCGATAAGTATGCGTGTGACCGCGCTGAACGCCGTACCCCATCACGTTGGTGACGGTGATTCCCGTAATCCCGATTTCGTCAAACGCTTCACGAAGTGCGTCAAACATATTTGGTCTGGTTATAATCGTGACCTTGGTCAACTTCGTGCCCGACTCGGCTTCGGATTTCGAAATACCCTTATATTCAACCGGAACGGCTGACTTCACGGGGACACCCGAATCTGTACCCGATAAACCAATACCGGTGACGGCGAAATCGGCGTAACTGCTCGCAAGACCATGCTCAGTCAAGTCAAGACCCGCGATTTCCTCCTCGGCAGAAGCACGCAACCCGATTGTCTTCTTGATGACAAGGAAAACCACACTCATAACAGCAAAAGTCCAAGCTGCGATTGCAAAAATTCCCACCAACTGAATCCCCAGGAGCCCTGCACCGCCACCGTAAAACAGTCCGGTTTCTTCGGCGACGACGACCTCCGCGCCGTCTACCATTACGACAATCGGTCGTGCGAAAAGTCCCACCGCTAAAGTCCCCCAAATTCCGCAGACACCGTGAACGGCAACCGCCCCGACAGGGTCGTCTACATGGAGTTTCAGGTCGATAAACTCGACCGCAACAACGATAAGTATTCCCGCTACCATGCCTATGATAATCGCAGCGAAAGCATCTACGTTGGAAGTCCCCGCTGTAATCCCAACGAGTCCGCCCAATGCCCCGTTAAGTGACATGGATACGTCGGGTTTACCGTTTTTGAGCCAGGTTACTGCCATAGAAGTCAGCGCACCCATCGCCGGAGCCAGCGTTGTGGTCAAGAATATGCTTCCTAACTGGGGAAGATTTTCGGCAGCTGCCCCGTTGAATCCATACCACCCAAACCACAGGATGAATACCCCCAACGCCCCCAAAGTGAGCGAATGTCCCGGGATTGCACGGGCTTTTTTCTTGCCGGTTTTCTTGTCAATGACATACTTGCCCAACCGTGGCCCGAGAATCGACGCACCCACGAAAGCCGTGATTCCGCCCATCATGTGAATCGCAGATGAACCTGCGAAATCAACATACCCCATTTGAGCAAGCCAACCGTTTTCATTCCAGACCCAGCCTGCTTGAATCGGGTAAACGAATGCACTGATAATCGCCGAATAAATGATGTACGAGCTGAATTTAGTCCGTTCAGCCATTGCTCCCGAAACGATTGTCGCCGCAGTCGCACAGAAAACCAGATTGAAGACAAAGTTCGAGAAATCAAAATTCTCGAAATCGGTGAAAATCCCCATGTTCGGCACACCGATTAACCCGAACAAATAGTCCCCCGAACACATTAAGCCGAAACCAATCAGCACGAAAACAACCGTACCGACACAGAAGTCCATTAAGTTTTTCATTATGATGTTTCCGGCGTTTTTAGCCCGGGTGAACCCCGCCTCCACCATCGTGAACCCGCATTGCATAAAGAATACCATCGCCGCCGCGATTAAAAACCAAATACCGAACATAATTTTTTCCTGCCTTTCATTACTAAATTAGGCGTGTACTTCCGGTTTTTACCGACCGGAAATACACGCCATTGTGTACAAGTGCGTAATTGCTGTTGCGGAGTAGTAAGGTATTGGGTACCCAAAAGAAATGGGGCTGAAGGTAAAAACACCTTCAGCCCCATTGCCGAATACTATTATAACACGAAGTTTTTCAAATGTCAATAGGTTTTTTAAAAAAATTTTCAAAATCGCAAAAACATTCAAAAAAAAAAAAACGCCGATTCAAAATCGGCGAACGCTGAATCGCCCCCTGTCGTGTTGAAAAAACACAATAGGAGGTCTGAACCGTCAAAATCCAATTTTACGATTCTTTGCTTATTTTCGCGAGGGTATTTTCAGACGTTAATCGAAATTACGGTACGTCCTCGTCATCGCCGAAGTCGATTTCTTCGGACTTTTCGCCGTCTTCTTCCGCAGATTCGTCTTCTACATCGGGATTGTCTAAAATCTGCATCAACAATTTGATTGCGGTAAGCTTCTGGTTAGTCCTCACGTCAAATCGGTTGAAGGCGATGTCGCAGAGTTCCTCTACGATTTTCTTCGAGAATTTTTGTTTGTTCATTTTCAGTTTCATGATTGATAATCCTTTCGTTGCCCCGTTTTTCGGGGGTTTTATTTAATCATACAACGAAAGTTCGGCGCACAGTACCAAGTTTCGTTGCCTAGGCAACAAAAAATCGCCGTCCCTCTTTCGAAAGACGGCGGTTTTGGTTCGTGATATAGCATTTCCTCAGCAGAGACTTGTCATTCCCGCAGAAATCGTCAAATTCCCTGCATTGTAACAGTTTTTTATATCGGTGTCCCTGTATCGTCTTGCTTCAACGTAGCCGGCAATTCCTCCAATGTGAGACGAGTGTTTGACTTAACATCAACAGCTATGCTTCCTGTGGTGTAAGAATTGCTAATCGTTGAATTAAAAGCGAGACCGCAATTATATCATAGGAATTCCTCAAAGTCAAGCGAAAAAACAATTCCTTGACTTTCTTGAAAAAATATGCTATACTATATTGAAGAGGTATCGAAAGCAAGACAAGCGAGGTTACACATATGCAAACATACGCTAAGAAATCCGATGACATCAAGAGCATAGCACAACGAAAGAAAGCCGATTCATGGGACGTTGCACAGCTCCGTGAGGATGAAGATGAGGTCGAATCCGGCGAGTACGCCCCGAATAACACCGGAATCCCCGACCAAACCAAGTCTAAGTTTGAGTCGATGACAGGAATGTCGCTTGATGACGTTCGGGTGAATTACAACTCGGACAAGCCGGCACAGATGCAGGCTCATGCCTACACGCAGGGGAATGACATTCACATAGCCCCGGGGCAGGAACAGCACTTAGAACACGAACTCGGTCACGTGGTTCAGCAGAAGCAGGGGCGGGTGAGTCCTACAGGGGAAATCGGCGGAGTCGCTATAAATGACGATGAGTCGCTCGAAAATGAAGCGGAT
>WRKZ01000020.1 GCA_009777835.1 Oscillospiraceae bacterium
CGATGTGGTGCAGTTAAGTGGTAGAGAGAAAGGGAATCAAAGCGGGAATCAACGTGGGGGGGGAAGTGGGAATCAACGTGGGAGTGGGAATCAACGTGGGAGTGGGAATCAACGTGGGAGTGGGAATCAACGTGGGAGTGGGAATCAACGTGGGAGTGGGAATCAAAGTGTGAGTGGACGCGGGAATCACTTGTACAATGATCTTATTTCCCATTTTTATGCTCACTGGTTTATTAAGTTGATAGAAATAAAAGGATATTTGCAACTGCGCCATGAGAAATTTGACTTCATTAGATTTGACTTCATTATAGGAGAATTGGAACGCATTAGGAGCGATGCGAAAGAATTTCTTTCCTCATTTAGAGAGTTTGATGAAAAAGGAAACGAACTTTTTGATGGAAAAGAAGTAGATGAAAAAAGCGAAAACGCAAATCGTTTTTCAGGAATTTTGGACTTTATAGATATTCGAATCAATTTTATACACGCTCTTCTGAAAGGGTCTCCTTATACGTATATAAATGTAAGCGTGTTCAACGGGATCATCGAAGCTTTAATATATTTTAGAGAATACCTTGAGTTTTTTGTTGTTGATACTAATATTTCTGTAAGTTCAAGCGATAACGACATCCTATTCATTTTCGACAAGTTAATTACTCTCACTATATGTTTGATGCAATTGCTATATGAACCTATAGATTGGAAAACGGATAAGGATGATGAACATGAAAAAAAATCTAAATTTAATGATTTTGAGGGCAAAGCTTCCGGAAAACCAACATCTCTTTCAAATTACAAATTTAGTGATTCAACGCTGAAGGAGCCAAATAAAAAATCAAAAGATTATTTGAATTTGCGTAGAGCGCATGCACGGCGGAAGATGCATGGAGATTTATTGGTAATATTTCCTCAGATTATTGACCAAGTAAGGGTTGAGGGACACGGTGATTTTTTGTTAAACCCTGACGAAATATCAGGTTCGAATAATGATTGCCTTTTCAGAACTCTTGAAGCCTTGGGTGTTAGTATTGAAGCCGACCGGGACGGCACGTATAACAGTTTACGTCGAGATTTGAGGATACCCACCGGAACTAGGATTGAAGTTAACTCCCCCGATATGCTAGCAATCGCAAATAAGTATAATCTTACTATTACTTTTGTTGCATTCAATTATGGATTAGAGCCTCTTGAAGTGACACGGCCAATCGGTACAGGAGGTCGGCGAATATATATAGGGCATATATTTGGAGGACATTTTACACCTATGCGCCAAGTTTCATCTTCATCTTCGTCATCTTCGTCTTCGTCTTCGTCTTCGTTTTCAACCACTCCGACTACAACTACAACACCCTCTACAGGTTCTGCAACCTCACCTCCTTCTACACCCTCTGTATCAGGAGGCAATACTCAACCAACCGGAGGTACAAAATGACCCACCTCTACTTCCCACCCGACCGCCCCGCATCCACACTCCACGATGACTGCCGTCGGTTCGCCGACATGACGGCAGCGGCTTTGCTTGCGTTGCGAGAGAGCGGAACTCCCCCGCCGCTCAGTCCGTCGGGGAACACTCAAAGACCCGAACCGCTCGCGAACTTCATCGAACTCTGGCGGGAGGTGCTGCTGCCGCGGCTGTTCCCGCAAATCGAAATGTCGGACTTCCTGCGATTTACCGCGATGTTGACGGCACTTCCCGACCTCGACAGCAAGTATAATGAGGTGTTCGCGGCACTGCTGAACGACAAAAGAGCAACACGTCCTACCTTGGGATTGGCGGCAGAGCTGTTCGCGACGATTCAACCGATTGAAACGGAGGACGTTCTTGCGGCGGCAAGTGAATCCGCGTTCGGACTGCTGTTCCAGTCGCTTGACGACCGGCAACGTCCGCTGTTGAGCCGTCCGTTAGCGGCGAATCCTGCGGTGGCGGCAGTATTGGCGGGAATCCGTCAGCCGTGCGAGGAACTCTCACGATTCTGTACTGTTTTCTTCGCCGACGAACAGGAGGTAGAACTACAAAAGCCGCTCATATCCCACGAGCGGGAATTCGAGCGGGTTCAGGCATTGCTTGCGATGCCCTCGAAACCGGTGAATTCGGGCGGGCATCTGCTTTTAAATCTTTGCGGGGCAAAAGGAGCGGGAAAGCGATTCATATTGAAGCGGGCGGCGTTCAGCGTGGGGAAAAACCTGCTTTTCGTGGACTTACCCGGCAGTCGGGAAAAAATCACACAGATAATCACACGGTGTATGCTTTTCGAGATGATTCCCTGCTTTCGGTGCGAATCGGACAGCGACAATGCCGTCATTTCGGAAGCGTTAATGCTTATGGGGCGAAATCTTCCGTTGATTGCAATCTGCAGTACATCTGATTTAGACTTCACTCCGCCGCCTGAATACACGATGTACTCCCTCGAAGTCGGCACGGCAAGTATTGACAAGCAAAAACGATTCTGGGAGTATTTCGCCGAAAAGGGCGGATACGCTTTCGAGGACTTCAACTCCGCGGAACTCGTGATGAGTTACGACCTGACGGCGGGGGTAATTCGGGACGTGTTGAAACTTGCGAGCGTTGAGTCTGCCGCCAATTCAAGCATTGCGATTAAGTCAAGCGACATTGCCAACGCAGTCCGAGAGAAAACACGGACGAATCTGTCCAATCTTGCTGTTCAGATGCGGACAGGCTTCACCTGGGATGACCTCATACTCGGCGATGAAGCCGAGCGAATGTTACGGAAAGTCTGCGTTCGGGTGCGACGAGAACGTATGGTCAACGGTGAGTGGGGTCTCGGGGCGAAACTCCCTTATGGGCGAGGTGTGACTCTGCTGATGTATGGGCCGCCCGGGACGGGAAAAACGATGGCGGCACAAGTCCTCGCCAACGAATTGGGGCGGGACTTGTACAGAATCGAACTGTCGCGAATGGTAAGTAAGTACATAGGCGAGACCGAGAAAAACCTCGGAATGGTCTTCGATTCGGCGCGAGGAAGCAACGCGATTCTGTTCTTTGATGAGGCAGACGCACTCTTCTCTAAACGGAGCGAGGTCAAGGATTCCCGCGATAAACATGCCAACACCGGGACTTCGTACCTGCTTCAGCGGCTTGAGGAACACAACGGCGTTTCGATTTTAGCCACCAACAACGCTACCAATATCGACAACGCGTTCAAGCGGCGGATTAACTACTATGTCAACATTGAAGCACCTTGCGAAAAAGTTCGCCTGCTGATTTGGCAGAGCCTTATCACCTCAAACTTGCCGCTGTCGCCGTCGGTGAATCTTGAGTTGTTCGCCTCACGATTTGAGTTGACCGGGAGTGAAATCAAGTCGGTACTCCTCGAAGCGGCATACATGGCGGCTGAATCCGGCGGGGAAATCACCCGCGAATTGCTGATGTCGGCAATCAAGGACGAGTGTAAGAAGAACGGTCGGGTTCTGTCCCAGACTGATGTGGTGTGATGAAATCCCCCTCTGCTATTACCGCATAGGGGGGATTTGATTGCAAGATTCACGATTCCAGGTTTAGCCACAAAGCGGGACGAACGCCGCCAAGCGATTCAAGAAACCGCCCTATCTCACTGATAGAGCGGTTCGGACGGACAGGGAGGGATTCGAACCCTCGGTACGCTATTAACGTACACACGATTTCCAATCGTGCGCCTTAGACCAACTCAGCCACCTGTCCTTATTATTTATTTAGAGGGCTTTAGGATTGGGGAGGTAGTTCAAACTTTTAAACCCCAAACCTAAATCCTAAAACCCTCAATTCGACATGATTAACGTTGCAAATCCCGAACTCGTTTTGAACGTCCGGGGTAGAACCCCGTTTTTGAAAGCTTGTACCGCAAGCAACGATACCCGAACCTTGCGGTATTTTGTCAAGCGATTCCGAAGCAACCCTTCACGAAGCAAAGCTTCCCGGGTTGCTTTTAACTCAAAGTCTGCGGATGACAGGACTTGAACCTGCACGAGCGAACGCCCATTAGCCCCTCAAGCTAACGTGTCTGCCATTCCACCACATCCGCACAACACGAATGACATTTTAACACGCTTTTTCGCGATTGTCAATCCTTTTTTAAAATTTTGTGAAAATTGCACAAAAAACCGAAGCGATTTATGTGCAATTTCACCAAAACGATATCCATGAAGCACGCTTGATTATTTTACGAATTTGTGATATACTGTCATTGGAATCAGAATCAATAGCTTTTTTGGAGGTAAAACTTATGGAGGACAAGAGGTTCAATAATTTCGATGATTTCGATAATGCAAACAAGCCGCAAACATTCGACCCGAGTAAAATCGACAGGGACGATTGCGGTAAACTCCCCACCGATTTGGCGAAAGCCGGTCAACGGTTTGAAATCCCTATTGTGGAAGACACCTCGTTCGGCGGGTTGTTCCCGCAGAAGAGCATAGATTGCACGACAATGAAAAACCTCTTCTTTGACGGTGAAGATAATTATGATAAGGTTATGGCGGTGTGTATGCTCTTGACAGTTGTATCGATTCTCAACCCTGCGACTCTTATGGCGGGTGCGTTGAACGGACAAATGTTACAGTTGGTATTTATGTTCGGGGTGGTGATATTCTTCTCAATTTCCGTACTGGTCGGGAAGAAATCGTTCTGGCTTCCCGGGTTGGGAGTTATAGGATTCCTGAAGATTTTCTGCTCAATGTACGCCTTGGTTGATGTAATCACCGCTGTCATGCTGATGAGTTCGATTTACTTCATTTATAAAAGCAAGCACAGCCATTAAACCGGGGAGTTATCTCGCCCCGAAAATAATACCTATAATCATAATAATTGCTAATATCACTGCTATGATTCGATAGGCGATTGTCAGTTTCTCGCGGTCTTTTCTTTTCACGATTAGTTATTCTCCTTTACTGATGATACGCACCGAAGTGTTGAACATAGTACCTCGTCCCGTCTATATCGAAAGCGGCTACTCCGAGAACGGTGTAGTCTTCTTTCATTATGTTGTCGCGATGACCCGGTGACTCCATCCAGCTATTCATCACGATTTGTGCCGAATACCACGATGCGGGCGAGCCCTTCGCCATGTTCTCGCCTATGCTACTGTAGGGAATCCCCGCTTCTTTGATGACGGTGTGCCATTCTTTGCCGTCGGGTCGTTTGTGGTCGGCAGCGAAATGCGCAATCAACTCGGTCGAACGGATTTTTGCCGTAGTTGCGAAACTCTCGTCCCAGTGGAGCGCATGTAATCCTGCAGCAGCCCTTTCGTTGTTGACTAAATTGAGGATTTCCCTAGCTTCGGCATCTTGAAACGCCCCGTTACCCGGATTCGGTTGTTCAGGCGGCGGTGGTTCGGGTGGCGGAGGAGGTGGTGGTGGTTCGGGCGGTGGCGGCGGCGGTGGTGGCGGTGGAGTTATGGCGGCTTCGGTCGTAATTACAGGTGCAGGGGTCGGTTGTGCTGTAGTGGATTCTGTTGTTGCAGTTGTAGTTGTAGTTGCGACTGTAGTCTTAATCGTTGCGGAAGTTACCGTTACCGTTGTTGCCGAACTTGTCTGAACCGAAGTGTCAGATTCGACGGCGGTCGTGGTTTCAGCTTGCGAATATGTAGAAACCAACGGATTGAAAACCGATTCGGCTTTTTCGGTTTGGTCGCACGCTGTTATCAGCAAGGTCAAGAACAGAATTGCAAATAGCGGTATCCCCGCAACTTTTATTTTTTTTGTTATTTTCAAACTAATTACCTCCCTCAAATTCCCGAAATTCCTTTACATTTACTATACCACATAATGTATAAAAAAATCAAGTGTTTTTGTGGTTATTACCTAAAATTACCTCTGATTTCGGGAATTCGCAGGAAGTCAAATCAACAAACCTAGTAATTCTCAGATTTCAGCATAAAGTAAGCTTGCGGGTGGACGCATACGGGGCATCGGTTAAGGGCAGTTTTCCCTTTATGAATATGCCCGCAATTTATGCACTGCCACTCATATTCCTCCTCACGAGCGAAGACTTTTCCTTCGTTCAAGTTAGCCAGCAGTTTACGGAAGCGTTCTTCATGGTGCTTTTCAATTTCGCCGACCGCCTTGAACAGTTTTGCAATATCGTCGAACCCTTCTTCCTCTGCAATTTTAGCGAATTCGACATACATGGAAGTCCACTCTTCATTTTCGCCGTCAGCAGCGTCAAGAAGATTGGTTTTCGTGTCGGGAATATCACCCTCATGCAGTTTCTTGAACCAGATTTTCGCGTGTTCTTTCTCGTTTTCCGCCGATTCAAGGAAGAACTGCGCAATCTGCTCTAATCCTTCCTTCTTCGCTTTGGACGCGTAGTAGGTGTACTTGTTCCTCGCCATTGATTCCCCTGCGAAAGCTGCCTGTAAATTCGCTTCGGTTTTTGAACCCTTTAAGTTTGCCATTTTTTTGAATCTCCTTCTTAAATTATCTTTCTAAATATTTATAATATTTATTTTCTTTTTAAAATACAGTCTTTTATTGCCAAAAAGCTCTGTTCGCTCATGCAGTGTTCCATCTTGCAGGCATCGTTTAGGGCGACCTGCCTGTCAACCCCTAACGAAATCAACCAGTCGGAGATGAGGGTGTGACGTTCATACATAGACTCGGCGATTCGCTGTCCGCTCTCGGTGAGGGTTATATATCCGCAGTCGCAAATGGTGATGTATCCGTTCTCGCGGAGTTTTCGCATAGCAACGCTTATACTCGGCTTAGTGAGACCGAGCTCGTTTACAATATCGATTGAACGGACTTTTTTCTTCTCGCTGTTTTCGACACCGCCTAAAATCAAGATTGTCTCGAGATAGTTTTCGGCAGATTCATGCGTTTTCTCGTGTATTTTCAATCCATCACCTCTTTTTGAGTTTCTCAAATTAAATTATATCATAAAACTAAAAGGCTTTCAAGTTTTTTGTCAAAAAATTCCGAAAAGTTTTTTATTTTTCTAAAAAACGCTTGACATTGAAGTTAGTTTGTGCTAACCTATATATCAGTTAGGAACAACTAACTGATTTTCGTTTTTGTTTTCTAAAGAGAACAGGGGGATTAATTCAATGAATGAATACATCAGCTTATACGGGACAAAAAAATCCGACCGAAAGCGTGAATACATAATCGTATCGGTACCGGATGACGGATTACTCAAAAATCTGGGAATCCGTGACGAGGTGCGGGTGCGGGTATTGAACCGTTATGTTTTCGGCGGTCCGGTACTGTTGCGGGTAGAGGATGCGTACACGGTCGCTATCGGAAAAGATATCGCAAAGCAAATCATGGTATCGGAAATCGCGCCGAAAACGCTTGTAACTTCTAAAAAGTCGAGAGAGGCTGTGTCAACGATATGAGCGTTCAAGATAACGAAAAAATCCTCTTAATGGGGAATCCCAATGTCGGAAAAAGCGTTTTTTTTACCGAATTAACCGGTATTCATGCCGTCAGTTCAAATTATGCGGGGACTACCGTTAATTTCATGGAGGGCGATTTTAAGGTTAATAAGATTAATGAACAGGGAAATCAGAGCGAAAAAAAATATTCCCTCATTGATGTTCCCGGTACATATTCGCTGAATCCATCTTCCCCCGCCGAAGCCGTTGCCGCCGAATTCGTGGAAAAAGGCGCGCGGGCAGTGATTTGCGTTCTGGATGCATCGAATCTTGAGCGGAATCTCTGCCTTGCTCTGGAAATCCAAAAGCACAACATCCCCACGATTTACGCCTTGAACCTTGCCGATGTTGCTTCAAGGCGCGGAATTACAATCAACATCCCCCTTTTGGAAAAGGAATTGGGCGCACCGGTCGTGTCAACGATTGCGGTCAAAAAAGAGGGTATAGACGAGCTTCGCACACGATTAGAAGAAGTTTTGATTCAAGAAGACCCGGGAAAGTACGTAGCGACTGCTTTGCGGGGCGGATGCGCCTCCTGCCCGGCGAATCGGCAGTGCAAGCAGGGAGATGGGCAAGGGGGAAACCGCAACACCTGGAGTTCTGCCAAAGAAATTGCGCGACGCGTGATTAAAACGAATGAGTCTCATTTGAATCCCGGTTTTATTGATAAACTCGGCGAAAGTACAATGAAGCCTTTCCCGGGAATCCCGATTGCGATTGTAGTTATGGCGGCATTAATCGGGGTTGTGGTCGGAGGAGGGGAGGCTCTCCGCGAACTTCTGTTGCTTCCGCTTGTAAATGAGGTAATTGTACCGTTTTTCCATCGATTGTTCTCGTCTTGGCTTTCGATTCCGGAAGGGGTTTTCCTTAATATATTAGTCGGTGATTACGGTATTTTCAAAATCAGTTTTGAGTGGATTATAGCCTTGATTCTGCCTTACGTGTTCTTGTTTTACGTTGCGTTTTCATTTTTGGAGGATTCGGGTTATCTCCCGCGGATAAGCGTGCTGTTCGACAATGTTATGCGTAAATTGGGCGTTCAGGGCGGCGGACTTTTGTATGCGATTATGGGGTTCGGTTGTGCCGTTCCCGCTATAATCGGAACACGGGCGGCGACTACTCGCAAAGAAAGACTGGTTATGACCGCCGCAATTTGTTTTGCTGTCCCTTGTATTTCGCAGACGGCGGCGTTAATCAGTCTTACGGCGGTGTTTTCATGGTGGATGATGCCCGCGCTCGCCTTGCTCGGGATTTTCTTGTTTATACTATCGGCATTGATTACCGGGAAGCTGATTATGCGTAACGAAAAAGTCGAGCCGCTTATTCTGGAAGTGCCTAATCTGCTTCTCCCCGAACCTAAAGCGTACGGAAAAAAACTGCTCGTCCGTATGAAGCATTTCATGGTAGAGGCTGAAATTCCCATGATGTTTGCGATAGTCATAGCTGCAGTTTTGAAAGAATCCGGTGTGTTGGAATCCGTGGCAAAGGTTGCCGAACCCCTCGTCAGCAGTTGGCTGGGTATGCCGAAAGAGGCGGTAATAGGGTTGCTTTTAGGGGTGATTCGTCGGGAAATGTCAGTCGCGCCTTTGCTTGAATTAGGACTCGAACCGTTGCAGGCATTTATAGGCGGTGCGGTCTCGCTGATGTATCTGCCGTGTCTCTCGGTTTTCGGAATCCTTGTAAAAGAATTCAAATTGAAGGTTGCCGTGATTATATCGGTTTCAACAATTTTTACGGCATTGTTCGTAGGCGGATTAATCAACCATGCCGCACGAATATTCATATAATCAGTCTCTCTTTTGCTATAACTCCTTAATAGGGAAATAATCGAATGTTTAGAATAAAATCAGTTGTCAAGATTGTATTCACGCTTGCCGTAACCGCCTTGATGATTTATGCCCTCTCCACGCTCGATACCGAAAGTTTGATTTACAGCCTGAAACGGGTCTCGCTTCAGACTGTGTTAATAATGGTGGGAATGCAGATTTTTTCCCAATTTCTGGTGACGTGGCAGTGGTACAAAATATCGGAATTTGCCGGGGTTCCGCTTTCTTTTCTTGATATGCTGGTTGTGAACAGCCAAGGCACGATTATAGATTCGATTACGCCGGGTGTTAAAGTCGGCGGAGAAGTCACCCGTGCATTACAAATCAAGAATAAATCCGGATGTTCGGGCGAACAAGCGGCGGCGGTTGTCGCAGTACAGAAGCTGTTTAGCCTGGGGGTATTTTTTCTGCCGTTGCTGATTATCGTTTTTGCCGCACCGAATCGGATTATGAACGCACTGAAGAAATCCGGTAAAAGAAATCAAGAACCCGGCAGAATCAAGCGGTTTGTACTGGCTTTTTTAGAACAGGTAATCAGTCTGCGCAAGAACAAGCGATTCTTCACAGCTCAGTTACTGCTTTCAGCGGCGATTTGGCTTATTTATCCGCTGAAACTTTACATTTTAGCGGCTCATACGGTTGAGGGGGTAGGTGTGTTATTCGTCATTGTTACGACCTACGCGGCATATCTGGTAGCCATGTTCACGATTTTCCCCGGAGGACTCGGCGGGTTCGAGGGGACTATGACGGGTATGTTGCTGACCGCGGGATTCTCTCAAAATGATGCGTTTGTGGTGGCTGTTTTGTTCCGATTCTTCTCGTTCTGGCTGGTTATGCTGTTCAGTATTGCGTTCTTGTTTGTGTATAAAATCTCGGCTAAAAAAATCAATCCGAATTCATAAACGAATCCGGATTGATTTTTATATTTTTGTTTTGCTTATTTGAGTTCAGCGAAGTACTTGATTGTCCGCACCATGTTGCTGGTGTAGGAGTTCTCGTTATCGTACCACGAAACAACCTGAACTTGGAACAGTCCGCCGCCTATATCAGTGACAAGGGTTTGAGTCGAGTCAAACAGCGAACCGAATTCGCAACCGATTATATCAGAAGAAACGAGTTCATCTTCGGTGTAGCCGAACGAAGCATCGGATGCCTTTTTCATTGCCGCATTGATTCCTTCTTTAGTCACGCTGTCGCCTTTTACGACCGCTACAAGGATGGTTGACGAACCGGTAATTACGGGAACGCGCTGTGCCGAGCCAATCAGCTTTTTGTTGAGTTCCGGTACAACAAGCCCGATTGCTTTCGCCGCACCGGTAGAGTTAGGCACGATGTTAGCCGCCGCAGCTCTTGCACGTCTTAAATCGCCTTTAGCGTGAGGGCCGTCAAGGGTCATCTGGTCACCGGTGTAAGCATGAATAGTAGACATAATTCCCGATTGAATCGGAGCGTAGTCGTTGAGAGCTTTCGCCATAGGAGCGAGACAGTTAGTCGTGCAGGAAGCTGCCGAGATAATCGTATCGCTTGCTTTGAGAATGTTTTCGTTTACGCCGAACACAACGGTCGGCAAATCATCGCCGGCAGGAGCCGAGATGATTACTTTTTTCGCGCCGGCATCGATATGCGCCTGCGATTTCGCTTTGGTAACGTAGAATCCGGTACATTCGAGAACCATGTCAACGTCGAGTGCTTTCCAGGGCAGGTCTGCCGCGTTTTTCTCGGCGTAGATTTTGATGGTTTTTCCGTCAACGGTTATGGAATCGTCTCCCGATTCAACCTTGTGACCTTTGTAAGGTCCTTGCGCGGTGTCATACTTCAGAAGGTGCGCCAGCATTTTAGGATTGGTTAAGTCGTTGATTGCAACGATTTCATAACCGGTTGCCCCGAACATTTGCCTGAAAGCGAGCCTTCCTATCCGCCCGAATCCGTTAATTGCCACTTTTACTGCCATTGTTAATTCCTCCCTTGAAATCATAATAAAATTTAATGAGGTTAATTATAACATAAGAGGGTTTATTTGTCAAGCGAAATTTCAGAAATCAAATCTGATATTTAATATTGCTCCGCAACGAAAGTCTTGACACTCACGGCAGAGCCGCTCGTGACTTGTATCAAGCCATCTGCCGTCGAGCGAAGCCCGCCGCACCACGGCTCTTCTCAAGCTTGTGTTGCTCAAAATTGACCTGCTTCTCACCCCTGCGGGGCAACCGACACAATCGGAGAATTAAACCGCAACAAATTGTTGCGGTTTAATATTGACAGTTACTTGAAAAAATGGTATAATCAACCGAATTAAAAATTATTTTATTTTAGGAGAATTTTAAGTTTGAATAAGAGTTCACGAGGCGAAGCTCCGCTTTTTCGAGTAAGTGAGCTTGACAGGCTTGAATTCATGCCACGTTTGTGGCGGAAAGGCATGGTTATATAAAATGGCGAGAAAAATTATTATTATCGGCGCAGCAGGACGGGATTTTCACAACTTCAATACCTTTTACAGGGACAACCCCGATTACAACGTAGTCGCTTTCACAGCAACGCAAATTCCGGATATCGCAGACAGGAAATATCCGGCGAGCCTTGCGGGCAAACTCTATCCGAACGGGATTCCGATTCATGAGCAGAGTGAGCTTGAGAAACTCATAAAAGACTTAGATGTTGATGAATGTGTCTTCGCTTACAGTGACGTACCGTATAATCACGTCATGAATATAGGTGCGGCGGTCAATGCCGCAGGTGCCGACTTCAGCCTGTTGGGTCACAAGAACACCATGATTAAGAGTAACAAGCCGGTGATTGCGGTCGGGGCTATTCGTACCGGTTGCGGAAAATCGCAGACTTCGCGCAGAATAGCCGAAATTCTCATAGAAGCGGGCTTGAAGGTTATTGCGATTCGTCATCCCATGCCTTACGGCGACCTGGAAGCGCAGAAAGTCCAGCGGTTCGCGAAAATAGAAGACCTTTCCGCTCATAAATGCACCATTGAAGAGATGGAAGAGTACGAACCGCATATTGAGCGCGGGAACGTCATATATGCAGGGGTGGATTATGCGGCGATTCTTCATGCGGCGGAAAACGACCCCGATGGTTGCGACGTGATTCTGTGGGACGGCGGGAACAACGACTTCCCGTTTTATAAACCCGATTTAACGATTACCGTGGTTGACCCGCATCGTCCCGGTCACGAATTAGCGTACTACCCGGGTGAAGTCACACTTCGCATTGCCGATGTAGTTGTAATTAATAAAATCGACTCTGCCGATTTCGATAAAATTCAAGAAGTCCGACGGAATATTCAGGCAGTCAATCCTAATGCGGTTGTGGTTGATGCCGCTTCGACCATTACGGTAGCAGAACCCGATTTAATCAAAGGTAAGCGCGTTCTCGTGGTGGAAGACGGACCGACCTTAACCCACGGCGAAATGAAAATCGGTGCGGGGATAGTTGCGGCGAAACGTTTCGGTGCGGCTGAAATTATCAATCCGCGTAATTGCGCTGTAGGGAAACTCGCCGAAACTTTCCGGATTTATCCGAACATCGGTGACCTGCTCCCGGCTATGGGATACGGTGAAGAACAGATGCGTGACCTTTCAGCTACGATTGAAAAGGTCGATTGTGATTCTGTGGTTATAGCCACCCCGATTGATTTGACGAGGATTATCAAAATCAATAAACCCTGCACCCGCGTGGAATATGCACTCCAGGAAATAGGCAAACCGGATATGGAAGACGTTCTCAAGGATTTCATAGCTAAAGTTAAGCAGAACAAAAGCTGATGTTGACGGTTTTGACGATTATTCCGATAGTCGCGCTTCTGATTTGCTTGATTGTCCTCAAACTCCCGGTTACTAAATCCGGGGCGATTGCGTTGGGGCTTGCGCTCGTGATTGCGGTAGGCTTTTTCGGGATTACCGGGTTTGGATTGGCGGTCGCTTCCGGCAAGGCATTATGGCTCGCACTGTTCGTTTCATTAATCGTCTGGTGCGCGCTGTTTCTTTATCATTTAGTGAGCGACTTCGGTGCGATTGACGTTATAAACAAGAACATCTCGGTCTTAGTCAAGGATGAATTCGTAGCGTTTCTGCTTTTAGCCTGGCTGTTTACGGGAATGTTGCAGGGAATCGCCGGATTTGGTATTCCTTCGGTGATTGTTGCCCCGATTTTGATTGCGCTTGGGTTCAACCCGGTAAAATCACTTTCGGCGGTACTTATAGGTCATTCGTGGGCGGTGACTTTCGGTTCCATGGGTGCGGCATTTTTCGTGATTCAAGGGATTACGAAAATTCCGCCCGATGAATTGGGTTTCCCGGTATGGGTGTTCAACACCGTTACTATTTTAATGACGGGAATCGGTGTTTGTTTCGTCCACGGCGGATTCAAAAGCATCGTGAAAGGATTGGGTTACGTTATCCCGGCAGCTGCGGTAATGTCCGGGATGCAGTTTTTGTTGGTTCGGCTCGGAATGTACGCACTCGGTACGTTAGTAACGGCATTGAGCGGACTGGTGACTTTATTCGCGCTGTATAAAATCAGAAGCAAGGATGAAACCGATGAGAAAATCGTCTTATATAAAGGTAAACTCAATCTGTTACAGTCGGCATTTCCATATGCGCTGATTATGCTCTTATTGGTACTGTTCCAGTTGATTCCCATACAAATCAGGAATACAATTGCGTTGTCGTTTGATTTTCCGGCAACGGCTACTACGTTGGAAATACCGCACGTGGTTGCTCCCGAACCTAATTTCAACCCGATTCGCTTATTTGCACATCCTTTTGTGGTTCTGTTGATTGCCGCAGGGGTTGCCTGTGCGATTTACAAAAAAGCGGGGGTATGGGATTCTTCGGTGTTCAAGAATTCAATCAGCAAGACCGTGAAGAAGGGTGTCCCGGCGACGTTGGCATTACTTGCTTTCGGGAATATGTCGCTGATTATGATGGATTCCGGCATGATGGTTTATCTCGCCGGAAAGGTTGCCGATTTAACCGGGAATCTGTATCCCATTTTCGCGCCGTTCATAGGGGTTACGGCAACTTTTCTTACCGGGAACAACACCAATTCAAACGTGATGTTCGGGGAGTTTCAGCGTGCAGTTGCCTATAATCTGGGATTAAGCCAGGCGGTAATGTCTGCCGCCCAGTCGATTGCGGGGGGATTAGGCTGTGCAATCGGCTCGACCATTGTGTTCATGGCGGCACTCGCCACTAAACAAACCGATAAAGTCCCGTTTATTTTGAAAAAGCTGATTCCGCTCGTTCTAATAATAGCGGGAATAATGGGAATCGTAAATTTCATACTCATTAATAATTATCCGATAATGAAGGAGCTTTCATGAAACAAATCAAAAAAGTATTAGTAGCGAACAGGGGCGAAATAGCTATTCGAATTTTCCGTGCGTGTCACGACATGAATCTGGGGACAATCGCAATCTACTCAAAAGAGGATAAGTACACGCTTTTCCGAACCAAAGCAGACGAAGCGTATCAAGTAGGTGAGAATAAGTCTCCGCTCGGTGCGTACCTTGATATTCACGGAATAATCCGTTTAGCTAAAGCAAAAGGGGCGGATGCTATTCACCCCGGATATGGATTCTTGTCCGAAAACGCAGACTTCGCCAAAGCTTGTGAAGATGCGGGAATCGTATTCATAGGGCCTCCCTCTCACGTTCTGGCGAACATGGGAGACAAAATCGCCGCAAAGAAAGTGGCAATCGGTGCGGGAGTGCCTATTATTCAAGGGACCGAAGAGCCGTTGAATTCACTCGGCGAAGCAAAGGATTATGCCGAGAAGTTCGGCTATCCCGTGATTCTGAAAGCGGCGGCGGGTGGCGGCGGAAAAGGCATGAGACTCATTACAAAGCCGGAAGAGATGGACTCAGCTTTTGAGTTAGTCCGAAGTGAGGCTTTGAAGTCGTTTGGAAGTGCGGACGTATTCCTTGAAAAGTATTTGGAAGAACCGAAGCATATAGAAGTCCAGATTTTAGCCGATACCCACGGAAACATTGTGCATTTGTATGAGCGGGATTGCTCGGTTCAACGGCGATACCAGAAGGTTGTCGAAATCGCGCCCGCATTTACACTTTCGGACGAGAAACGTGCGGAAATCCATGCTGATGCAGTCAAAATCGCGAAGGCGGTCAATTACGTCAATGCGGGAACGGTTGAGTTTCTTATAGATAAACACGGAAATCATTATTTCATAGAGATGAATCCGAGGATTCAGGTTGAGCATACGATTACCGAGATGGTAACCGGTGTTGATATAGTCCATGCCCAGATTGAAATCGCACAGGGGCATAAACTTTCCGACCCGGAAATCGGTATAGCTTCGCAAAAAGACGTGAGCCTTTTCGGATACTCGATTCAGTGCCGTGTAACTACCGAAGACCCATCGAATAATTTCGCCCCCGATACGGGAAAAATCGAGGCATATCGTTCGGGTGGCGGGTTCGGTGTGAGATTAGATGCGGGAAACGCTTTCACGGGGGCGGTGATTACCCCGTATTACGACAGTCTGTTGGTTAAAATGATTACCGTAGACAGAACATTTAACGGCGCAATCCGAAAGATGTTGCGTTCATTGCGTGAGATTCGTATACGCGGGGTTAAAACTAACATTGCGTTTTTGAGTAATGTTTTAACCGATGAAACCTTCATGGCAGGGAAGTGCCACACTAAATTCATCGACGAGACACCGTCACTGTTTGAACTAAGGAGCGACCGTGACCGTGCCACAAAACTCTTGACTTATATCAGTGAAACAATCGTAAATAACCCTGAAATTGAGAACAAACCATTCTTTGCCGAACCCCGAATTCCGGTCATTTCGGAAATCCCGGAAGAAAACAAAAAAGATGCGGTCGGGGCGAAACAGATTCTCGACTCTCAAGGTGCGGAAGCGTTGTCTAAATGGATTCTTGAACAGAAACGTCTTCTTATCACCGATACGACTATGAGGGATGCTCAACAGTCGCTCATTGCAACCCGAATGAGAACCCGGGACATGGTTGCGGTTGCAAACGCAACGTCGCATATTATGAGCAGTTGTTTCTCCCTCGAAATGTGGGGAGGGGCGACCTTCGATACAGCATATCGTTTCTTGAACGAATCACCGTGGGAGCGTTTGGACGTTCTCCGTAAGCGAATCCCGAACATTCCGTTCCAGATGTTGTTTAGGGGGGCGAATGCGGTCGGGTATTCGAGTTATCCCGACAACCTTATTAAAGCTTTTATAGAGCAAGCGGCGGCAGGAGGAATTGACATATTCCGTGTGTTCGACTCTCTCAACTGGTTGCCTAATATGGAATACGCAATCCGAGAAATTATAAAGAGCGGCAAAGTCGCGAACGTAACGATTTGCTATACCGGTAACATTCTTGACCAAAAGCGCGATAAGTACGATTTAAAGTATTATGTCGATTTAGCTCACGAAATTCAAAAGCGCGGGGCACATATTCTTACGATAAAGGATATGTCGGGATTGTTGCGTCCGTATGCGGCAAAAAAGCTTGTCCGTGCATTAAAAGACAGCGTTGACATTCCGATTCATCTGCATACCCACGATACTTCCGGCAATCAGATTGCGGCGTATATGATGGCGGCGGAAGAAGGTGTCGATATAGTCGATGCCGCTATTTCGTCGATGAGTTCTCTTACAAGTCAGCCATCGCTGAATTCGCTGGTTGCTGCCCTTGAAGGCACCGAACGCGCCCCTGATTTCGATGGTGCATCTTTGCAGAAACTGTCGGAGTATTGGTCGGACGTTCGTCCTTACTACTCACAGTTCGAGGGTGACATTACCACACCGGAAACCGAGATTTACCAGTTGGAAATCCCCGGTGGTCAATACACGAACCTCAAGTCGCAGGTAATCGGGTTGGGACTAGGTGACAGATTCGACGAAGTTAAGCAAAAATATATCGAGGCTAACGAAATACTCGGTGATATAGTGAAAGTCACGCCCTCTTCGAAAATGGTGGGTGATTTGGCGATTTTCATGGTGCAAAATGAGCTTACGCCCGAAAACATAGTTGCAAGAGCGAAAACGCTCACCTTCCCGGATTCGGTGGTTAGTTATTTCAAGGGGTTGATGGGTCAACCGTCGTTCGGATTCCCGAAAGATTTACAAGAGGCGGTTCTGAAAGGGGCGAAGTCCTTTACAAGCAGACCGGGCGTAGAATTAAATCCTTTAGATTTAGAGAAAGTGAAAGCAGACTTGGAGGAACTCACCGAAAATCCCACCGAACGGGATGCTGTCAGTTGGTGTCTGTACCCGAAAGTGTTTGAAGGGTATTGCAAAAATCGTAAAAAATACGGCGACCTTTCGAGAATGGCAACCCACGTTTATTTTGCGGGGATGTCCCGCGGTGAATCCACCGAGGTGACAATCGAAGAGGGTAAGACACATATGGTTAAGTTCATCGGGTTCGGTGAGGCGAATGAAGACGGTACACTTACCATGCAATTTGAGCTGAACGGTGCGCGTCGAGACGTTGCCGTACCCGCCCCTAAAATCGAGGGGATTACCGGCGCGCCGGCAGTAGCGGTTCGATTAGCGGAAAGCGATAATCCGAAGCAAGTGGGTTCGAGTATTCCGGGAGGGGTTTCAAGGGTGTTTGTCAAGAAAGGCAATACGGTAGAGGTGAATCAGCCGCTGTTTATAATCGAGGCTATGAAGATGGAAACCGCCATCAATGCCGCAACCGCAGGAGTGGTTGAAGAAGTCTGCGTTAAAGAGGGTCAGCTTGTCAAACCGGGTGAGTTGTTGGCGGTTTTGAGTTGATTTGATACTTTGAACAGCAAAAACAACGTGAAAATCCCGAACGGCAGAATCTGCTGTTCGGGATTTTTGTAGAACGAATCACCACGACATGAAATCGGGAATATCGGTAACACTCGCCCTATACCAATTAGTTGTGCCACCTTCACCCGTGAATTTATTGTAAGGTACTTCTATATATACCGTACAACCTGCGTTGGTAATTAGATATTCGAATTTTAAACCGGAAAAATCGAACACCCATTTCTCTCTTACCGAAGTATATCCATCAAAGTTTTTTAATTCCTTTATATTTAAGCTATTAAGCCAATCTCTAAATTCCTGTCGATATCCGGTTAAATCAACTGTGTGCTCGTTTTTCTCCCCTTCAATATAATATTGAAATTCGCCTTTGGTATACCAACAAAGAACTTCCATTGTTTGGGAATGTTCCATAACGTAGAAAAGAATTTCAACCAAATCATCACTGCCTATTTCCTGTTCAATTTGCTTAACCGAAAGCTCAGGAACGTAGGGAGTACTTATCCATATAATCGTTTCTTCATCGAAAACAACGTAATCGGCAAGTTCATAATCCGGCGGTTGGCATTTATTACTACAACCGCACTCATTCAACACGTTTGGAGGAGCATGCAAATAACAATTACCGGTTTCAATTTCTTCCGTCGTAGGCGAATAGGTGTAAAGGTCGATGAGTATGTTTTTTTCATACTCCAAATATGTGCTGAATCCACCTGATTTGGCATTAGCAGACGTGTACAGTTGCCTGACAGGATATTCTTTTTCAAGGAATCCTGTAAGAGCGGAAGAAGTTACAGGAAAAGGTAAATCCGGGAACAAATCTGCCATAGAAATTTGAATCGAGATACAAGGAGCGTCATCCTTAACCGGGCGTAGGTCTCCGGAATCTGTATATGTGTTTTGGGCATTATGCCAAATATAAGTCAAACCGTTTTCAAACTTTGTCCACCTTCCAAAATCCAATGAATTGCTTTCATCAATGGGTTCACCATATTTTTGCTTAACTTGTGCATAGGTCAATCCTAAATAAGAGAATGGGGCGGTGTTAAACTGTATATTTCCGGGAATTGTTTGGGGTATCGGGCGAACAATCGTTTCCTGTGGACTCGTGGTTTCCTGTGGACCCGTGGTTTGCTGTGGACTCGCGGTTTGCTGTATAAACATTGTCCCCGTTAAACTTCCACTCTGCATCATGGGTGAAGTAGTGCTACTAGGATACCCGGTGGAAACAGCAGTTTCACCGGAAGTTACGCCGCCACCGTCTTCTTTAAGCAACGGTGAATACACCAGCAACGTCCCGCCGATTATGATTAGTAAACACGCTGCCATTGCCGTCAAAGGGGAGTTCAAGTATGCGAAGTTGCGTTTTTTCGCAATTGTTTCCGGTTTTCCTGATTCATCATAATCAGCGGCTTTTTCAACGAGGTCTTCGCCGATTTCCCCTATCGCATGAATCAGTAGGTCTTTCTTTTGTTTTTTCATGGTATTATTCCCTCACTTTCTAGATAAGATTTCAATTTGTTTCGTGTTCTGAAAAGGTTAGATTTGACCTTACTTTCGCTCATTTCAAATCGTTTTGCAATAGCCCCGATTGATTCCCCATACCAATATCGGTTGACGAAAATCACTTGGCTTTCGTTGTCAACCCCGCGCAGGAAAGAATCGAGCAGTCTCCCGATTTCGCGGGTATCATACTCGGCTTCAACATCGTGGGGTGACGGCAGACACTGATTCAGTTCTTCACAAATCGCAGTGAATCCGCCGCCGCGTTTCTTGGCGTTTTGGGTTTCGTATTTCTTCAACGACAAGTTACGGGCAATTTTCCCGATGAACGCACGAAAATTAAGCGGACGTTCCGGCGGAATAATCTCCCACGCCCTAAGATATGTATCATTGACACATTCTTCGGAATCTTGACGATTTTTTAAGACATTCCAAGCGATAGTGAGACAATACGCGCCGTATTTTTTTGCGGTTTCGTCAATCGCAGATTGTGAGCGGCTGTTGTAAAGTTCAAGAATCAAGGCATCGTCCATATAATAACCCCCTATTCTAAAAAATTATGTCGTCAAATGTGCCGTCATATGTATAGTACGGAAAAACGTACAAATGGTTGCGCAGCCTAAACATAAAAATCGAAAGTAATTCAAATTACTTTCGTTGCGGTTCAATAAAGAAGACGGTAAGGGCTATTCCCCCGAAAAGCGCGACATTTTCGATTATAAACCAGCCAAACCCGATATAATCCGGGAAGACGAATTGAATGTTCCGTATGAAAACGAATGAGAGTACCGACAATACAATCTTGACTTTGCGATTCCAACGCATAAACAGACACATGATGATTATTCCTATCGGCGGGAAACATATTAAGAAGAAGACGGCTAAAGTACCCAAGAGTACCCGGACAACGAGACGTATCATAAATTAATCGGTATCCTTTCGTAAAACCTAAAAGCATCAGTTCGTGTCACCGTATTCTTCTTTTGAATCCGATTTTATCTAACATTGCGGCGAATAAGAGAAACAGAATCGCACTGCCGATTGGTTGAATCACCCCCATAAGCAACCCGCTGATTATGCCCGCCCAACCGAAAAGAAGCATCTCCGCAATCGCATAACCTATAACGGTAATCAATCCGGCAGGGAGAACCATGAACGCATTTCGCTTTGTGAGGATTGTATCGCTTTTGGAATTGTACGGTAACGTAATCAACGCTTTAACGATAAGGGTCGGGACAATCCAAATCACATAACCGCCAAAAACATCCGCAAGCGCACCGCCTATCGCACCGACAAAAATTGCATACGGAAAAGGCAGAACACATGCGGCTAGATAAATAACGCTGTCCCCCATGTGAATATACCCGCTCCCTGTCGGAATTTTCGGAAAAGTTGTAAGTGCGAAAGTCATCGCGGCAAACACCGCTGAAAGGGTAAGCAGTTTAATTCGATTGTCCATAAGAAAGACCATTCCTTTCCGGCACCGCTGCCCCTTTCAAACTAGTTCTTCCGGAAAGGTTCTTGAAGTTTTCCTCCACCTGTTTTTTCAAAGATTTTGCAGTTTCACTAGGTGTCTCGCTCTTCATAATTGCCGAAACCACCGCAACTCCATTTGCCATACTGTCATACAGAACCTGCATATTCGTGCCGTTCAAGCCGCCGATTGCAACAATCGGCAGGTTTATCTCTTCGGAGATTGCGTTTAACGTCGATACCTCGGTAATAATCGTAACTACCTTTGTGGTGGTGGGGTAAATCGCCCCTACACCAAGATAGTCTGCCCCCTCTGATTTAGCCCTTTTCGCCTGTTCAACCGTCTTTGCGGTCGCACCGATTATCTTGTTTTCGCCGAGAAGCCGACGTGCAACCGAAACGGGAATATCACTCTTCCCTAAATGAACGCCTGCCGCATCTACCGCCATTGCGATATCAACCCTGTCATCGATAATCAGCGGAATGTTGTAACCGTCGGTGATTTGCTTGACTTTTCGTGCCAGTTCAAGATAGGCTAAACCGTCTTTGTTCTTTTCGCGAAGCTGAACAAGGGTTACTCCCCCCTCACAAGCTTGTTTCACCGTTTCAAGGAAATCCGTCTCGGTTTGATTCTCGTATGTGCTGTCGGTAATAAAATACAGCGTTAAATCTAGATTTTTCATATTCCCCCTTTAGTTATACTCTTATATAATCTGTATAAACGGCTTGAAGCCCCCTGTCATGAAGCATTTCATGTATTTCGGTTGTACTGCGTGAATCTGATATCAAGAACTGCTCATCGCCTTTTTGGGTCGCGCTGTGTCCCCCTACTCCTACCTTTACGCTCGCCGACATTTTCGTTGCCGCAAGTCCTATTACGTTATCACGGAAACCCGGTCTCTCTCGGGTTGAAATAACAATCGATGCGAAAGGCATGAAAATCCTGTAAGCCATGAACACCTGCAGGAGCTGTCTCTCGCTGACTAACCCGTACTCGTTAACATTACCGATATGGGCGCGGATTCGGGGAGCGGAAAAGGAGATTTCCGCATGGGGGTACTTTTGCTGCAAATAATAAGCGTGGAGTCCGGTTGCAAAAGCGTCCTTCCTGAAATCGCCGAGTCCAAGCAAAGAACCGAAACTCACCCCTCTCATTCCGCCTTTGACTGCGCGTTCTTGTGAATTGAACCGATATGGATATGAACGCTTCGCCCCGCTTAAATGGCATTTATCATAGGTTTCAATATCATACGACTCTTGATAAATACTCACGAAATCCGCGCCGCATTTACGCAGATATTCGTATTCATCGGTGTTCAACGGATAGATTTCAATCCCGACCGTGGTGAAATATTTTACCGCTAACTTAACTGCTTCACCGATATATTCAACGCTTGAAATTTTTCGCGACTCTCCGGTTAACAACAAAAGTTCTTCAAGCCCTGTTTGAGAAATTGACCGCAACTCCTTCTCGATTTCATCCGACGATAACTTGCCTCGTACTATATCATTCTTGCAATTAAAGCCGCAGTAAACGCATTGATTTTCACAATAATTAGAGATATACAACGGCGTGTACAGGCTTACCGAATTACCGAAGTGTTTGCGCGTTTCCGCACGTGAGCGTTGTGCGATTTCCTCTGAAAGGTTTTCGGCAATCGGCGACAAAAGTGCGGCATAATCATAAATCGTAAGACTGTTCTTGTTAAGTGCGTCCTTCACGTCGCTCGCCGTAAAATCGCCCGAATAATCCCTGATTTGCCGTAAGACCTTATCCATGATATCGGATTCAATGACCTCCATAAAGTCAAGATGTTCCATAACGGTTTTCATATTCAAACTTTCACCCCTCCAAAAAACCCGTAAGCGGACTTGAAGCTTCGGCTTCATGCTCCAACACTCTGCCGAATCCTGCGAGCCACGCTTTTCGTCCCGATTCAACCGCCGATTTGAACGCACTTGCCATCAATCCGACATCGCTTGCCGTTGCAATTGCGGTATTCGCCATCACCGCCGCAACCCCTAATTCCATAGCCTCACACGCTTGTGAAGGTCTGCCTATTCCCGCATCAACTATAATGGGTAGGTCGATTTCGTCCACAAGGATTTTAATAAAGTCTTTTGTCAGCAATCCTTTGTTAGTCCCGATTGGCGCACCTAACGGCATAACCGCCGCCGCCCCTGCATTGACTAAATGGCGAGCCGCAATCAAGTCCGGATACATATACGGCATTACGATAAATCCCTCTTTCGCCAACGTTTCGGTGGCTTTTATGGTTTCATAATTGTCCGGCAACAGATACTTAGAATCGTTTATTACTTCGATTTTCACGAAGTCGCCACAACCAAGCTCCCGCGAGAGTCTTGCGATTCTCACTGCTTCTTCTGCGTTCCGGGCACCGGAAGTGTTGGGTAACAGTGTAATTCCTTGCGGGATATAGTCCAGAATGTTTTCGCTCCCGCCTGTATTCGCGCGCCTTAAAGCGAGAGTCGCCATTTCGACGCCGCCGTTCTCAATCACTACCTTTGTCATTTCGAGGGAAAACTTCCCGGAGCCTAATATAAAGCGCGAAGTGAATTCCCTCCCGCCTAAATTTAACACATCTTTCATGTTTATGACCATTTCCTTTCAGGCTTAAACCTTCTTAATATTCATTATAAGCCGCACGACCATGTTCGCTTGATGACCCGCACAAATCGCAACCCTCGGTGCCATAAGCCCTATTCCTCCCTCTGCTGCCGGAACGTAATCGCCGCAGACGTAGAGATTTTCGAACCGACACTCGGTTTTAATTCGATTGGCACTGTCGAATCCCGCCATCCCCGATGCCGCTACTATCTTCGTGTTCCCGTTTTGCAGTAAAGCGTTCACGAGAATAGATTTATACTGCGGATTATCGAAGGCTTCACATACAATCCGATAATCGGCGAAGATTTCGGCGGCATTTTCTTCTTCCACTTTTATCGTGAGAATTTCGGTTTCTATAAAGGGATTTATAAGCCCAATCTGATTTTTGAGTGCTTCGGTTTTATACATCCCCAAATGTTTGGTGTTATAGTGCTGTCGGTTGAGATTGCTCGGCTCGACTTTATCAAAGTCTACGAGGAACAGTTTTCCTACACCGATTCTCGCAAGCATTACGGCAATATTCGAACCCAGTCCGCCGAGTCCTGCAATGGCAACCTTTGCGGATTTGAGTACGGTGGTCGCTTCCGGGACGTTGCGGGCGGTAATTGAATCGTAGTCTGTCATAATCAGCCACCACCCACAAAGTTCACGATTTCGAGTTTGTCGTTATCATTGAGCATTTCTGTTTCAAACGACTTTTTCGATATGATGCCACCGTTTTTTTCGACTGCCACCCGGCTTGTATTATAACCCTCCTTCAGCAGGAAATCCTGTAAGGATATTTGCCGCTCTAAAGCGATTTGTATTCCGTTTACACACATTGACGATTATTCTCCTTTTTTCCAAAACTCAACAAAATGATGTATCGGGCCATTGCCTTTACCTAATCCCGGGGCATTTGCAATCGCAATCCCGATGTATTTCTTTGCATTTCCTACCGCTTGATTAATCTGTTGCCCTAAAGCAAGGTTCGCGGCAATCGCCGATGAAAGCGTACAGCCGGTTCCGTGAGTGTGTTTACTGTCAATTCTCACAGACGAATACTCGTAGAAGTCTTTCCCGTCAAAGAGAATGTCCGTCGATTCCGACGCCGATTCACCGTGACCGCCCTTCACCAAAATGGCACCGCACCCCATTTCGCAAATAAGGCGCGCCGCTTGTTTAATGTCATTGTGTGATTTTATGGTGATGTTGGTCATCTTCTCCGCCTCGGGAATGTTCGGTGTGATTAAATGAGCCAAAGGCACGACTTCGGAAATCAAGGTGTCTATTGCTGATTCCGCCATTAACGCGCTGCCATGCTTGGCATACATAACCGGGTCGATAACTACGTTTTGCGGTTTCCAATAACGTATTTTTTTCGCTACCGCCAACATAGTATCACAACAGGATAACATTCCGATTTTGACTGCGTCGGGTGGGATATCCTCGAAAATATCGTCGATTTGCTTTTCAATCATATCGGGGCGAATATCTTGGAAATCACTGACGCGAAAAGTGTTCTCGGCTACGACAGATGTAATCACCGTCATCCCAAAGACACCGTGTGCCGAAAAAGTCTTCAAATCGGCTTGTATTCCCGCACCGCCACTACAATCCGAGCCTGCTATGCTTAATGCCTTTTTCATAAACCCAAATCCTCGGCTTCCCCGGCAAGGACTGTATTCATAGTCCGCATAGCGCACATTTTTCCGCACATAGAACAACTGTGCTTGTCCGCCGCAGGTCTTGATTCGTAATACGTCCTCGCCTTGACAGGGTCGATAGCGTAGGTAAACATTTCTTCGAAATCCACCCGACGGCGTGCATCACTCATCTTGTTGTCGATGTCCCTCGCTCCGGGTAATCCTTTCGCGATATCGGCGGCATGTGCCGATATTTTAGCAGCGATTATTCCGTCTTTTACGTCTTGAAGGTCGGGCAATCTGAGATGTTCAGCGGGGGTGACATAGCAGAGGAAGTCCGCACCCGCCGCACCTGCAATCGCTCCGCCTATTGCCGACGTGATATGGTCGTAACCGGGGGCAATATCGGTGACAAGCGGCCCCAACACGTAGAAAGGTGCGTTATGACACAATCGCTTTTGTAACTTTACGTTGGCTTCGATTTCATCAATAGCCATATGACCCGGGCCTTCAATCATAACCTGAACATTCCTCTCCCACGCTCGTTTAGTCAACAGCCCCAGTTCCACGAGTTCGGTTACTTGACCCGCATCGGTGCTGTCTTTTATGCTTCCGGGACGGAGCGCGTCACCGAGACTTATTGTGACATCATATTTATTCAAAATGTCGAGTACGCGGTCGTAATGCTCGTAAAAAGGATTCTCGTTGCCGGTTATATCCATCCAGGCAAACAAAAGTGAACCCCCGCGCGAAACTATGTTGGTAAGCCTGCCGCTTTCTTTAAATTTCGCCGCTGTGTTACGGTTGATTCCCGCATGAATCGTCACAAAATCGACACCTTGCTGTGCGTGTAACTCCACAACTTTAAGAAAGTCTTCTGCGGTGACGTTTGCCAGCTCTTTTTCTAAATAGCCCAGTACGTCATAAATAGGAACCGTACCAATCATTGCCGGGGAGTATTCAATCAGTCTCCTGCGAAATTCAAACGTCTTCCCGTAGTTGCTCAAATCCATGATTGCTTCGGCTTTCAGCTCGACAGACATTTTCACCTTGTCCATCTCTTTGTCATAATCGGCACAATCCCCCGAAACGCCGAGATTGACGTTGATTTTTGTTCGCAATCCCGCGCCCACCCCCTCGGGATTGAGCGAGGTGTGATTGACGTTTGCGGGAATCGCGATTGAACCTGCCGCAACACGCTCCATCAAGAGATTAATCGGTATTTGCTCTTTCTCCGCCACGATTTTCATTTGCGGGGTTGTTATTCCTTTTTTCGCGGCTTCCATTTGTGTGTTGTACTTCATCAAGTCCTCCTTCTAATAATTCAATAATAACAGCACACCCAACATACGTTAAAGGTGTGCTTAATACTTTTATTCTTGCGTAAAAAGCTCCCTACGTTGGCATTACCCAAATCAGGTGCGGTCAATATCTTTCGCAATTAAGCGCGGATATTATCTCAGCCGGCAACACCAGCTCCCGTATTTGTGATATTATAATATATCATTAATCATTTGTCAAGAGGTTTCCTCAAAAAAAACCGTAATCACGGGTTCCCGAATGTAGGATTGCCCCACTGTTGTATTCGGAAAAACAAATACGACACCTCGACGACCTTTCCTGCACCTGCCGATAAGTCTCGTTAATTCGCTTGGCTTCATCGTTACGCCGTTCATCAGCCTTTGCTTATAAAAAATTTTGAAAAACCTATTGACATGGACAGATATCTGTTGTATAATGATATCAGAATCAGTTTAATCAGAACCAGTTAATGATTATTCGGTAAGGAGGAAAATCAATGTCGAAAATCCCCGTTCAATTGTTATTCACGGAGGATGAATTCGCAAAACTTCAAATTAAGGCAGATGAATGTGGGCTTACCGTACCTCTTTATATCAAGAGTGAGATGGTGCAAGATGACGATTTTGGCACTTGTTATCGTTCGCTCCTTGAAAAAGTGGACGCTCTACCCATTGGAACGCGCTTTAATATCCGTGCTTTGTTTGGAGTTGATTGGACGATGAGTCGTGGAGTAAAGCTCAATTTGGGGAAAACTTTCTATAATCGTATAGAAAAAGGAGTAATTTCTAATGCCGTACCAGTTGGAAAAGACTCCTCAAATGTGATGTGGTACGAGAAAAGGGAGAGGAATTAATATGTTTGAAATTTTTAAGAAAAAAGGTGATTACGTTGCAGTCCATAAAGACAGTTGCGGTCATCTGCGCAAACATGGAGGTCCTAAAAATCCGAGGATGTACACTTACACCAAATTTTCAACCTTAACACAGGCATTAGATTATGCCCACAGAACAGGGCTTTTAGTCAAGCAGTGCCGCTGTTGTTAAAGAAAAACCTCTATCAATTCAAAAAGCATCGCTCCGGCGATGCTTTTTGATGCCAGTTTATGAGCACGCTCTTTCTGTTTTACTTACTTACATTATATCCTATTTAATAGGATATGTCAAGGGGTTGGGAAAAATAATTTTTAAAGAAAATTATTGACAAACACGCCCAAACCGAGTATAATGCAGATTGATTTACCTCAAACTAAATTGTTGCTTGAACGCCGCCACCACCGTATTATCGCCGCTACACTCGCCGATGTATTCCTCAAGTGTCAAGTCGGAGTTATAAATTTTCTCGGCATGGTAAAGTCCTACAAATCTAAAATGCCACGGTTCGTATATAACCCCCGTAATGTGAGTTGCGCCTTTAGGGTAACGCAGGATAAACCCGAATTTATGAGCGTTATCCGTCAACCAACGAAACTCATCTGTTTGGTCAAACCATTCCTCAATGAGGTTGAAATCGATTGCAAGTCCGGCATTGTGTTCGCTTGTACCCGGAACCGCAATCTGTGACATAGTGTATTCAAACGCTTCATCATGCGAAAAACCTCGTTCTAATGCGTTATTGTAGAAATTCTCAAAGTTTATAGTCTGGCGTTCCATACTCCTGTGTGAAGAAACAGGAATGAGGGTCACTCCGTCATTTCGAGCCGCATTTATCATGCTGATTGCATACTCGGCGGCACGACTGTCAAAATTGCGCGAATCTCCGTTGTAAGTACCGATTTGAGTTAGCCCTTCAGGTGGAGCGTACCCTAATGGCATGGGATTGTTGGCGTTAATAAGCCACAATGCCCATTCGTTGTCAATTGTCGCATGAGTTTCTTGAGGACTTGCAGTTGATTCGGGGGTGAACGGTTGGATTTTTCGGGAGTCTTGAGGTCTTGCCGTTATTTCGGGGGAGACCGATTGGGGTTTTCCGTGATTCAAAGCTGACAACGATATTGAAATCAATACCATTGCTGTTGCCGATATTACACCTATTACACCTATTATACCTTTCATGAGTGAGTACCTCCTACTTCTTTTGAATCAAGAATATCACAGGAGAACTCATGGGTGGTGGACTGACAGTCCACTATTCAGGCGAATTTTTAGGGTATAATGTTACTACGCAACGAAAGTCTTGACCCTTGCGGGCAACCGCCGCAGCTGGCGGATTGAGTCGCAACTTTCGTTGCGTCTCAATATTTAGGAGATGATGGAAATGTTTCACAAAGAAAGAAAACCGACAAAAGCCTCAACCGAAATGCTTTTATCGGAAATATTCACTACCAAAAGTATCGAGAGTTTTATTTCGAGAAATAAGTCTGACATGGACGTTCCTACACTTGCCGAGTATTTGGAGGAACTTTGCGTTCAGAAAGGCATAAAACCTCGTGATGTAATAAAGAATTGCGACATTGACCGATTCTATGGTGCAAAGATTTTCTCGGGGAAGCGTAGCAATCCCCATCGTGATTATATTATAAGGCTTGCGTTCGGGTTGAAACTCGGCTATGATGAATGTCAACAATTGCTTGTAGTTGCAAAGGAAAGCAAGTTATATCCGCGAATC
>WRKZ01000021.1 GCA_009777835.1 Oscillospiraceae bacterium
CGATGAGATAGTTCAAGCCACGACTGGCTACCGTAGCTTGTCTAAATATTATTGTAGCAAAGGA
The DNA here is from genome assembly GCA_009777835.1 of Oscillospiraceae bacterium. Lineage (GTDB taxonomy): Bacteria > Bacillota > Clostridia > Oscillospirales > Ruminococcaceae > Ruminiclostridium_E. The sequence goes on from WRKZ01000021.1 coordinate 65, forward strand.
AACGGTTATATTAATGAAAAAAAGATTTACAGCCGTATTGATTATAATCCCGATACTTATTTTTTCTTTTAGCGTACAAGCTTCCGTCATGCAGAATTCCTGCGGCGACGTTGACGGAAACGGTCAAATTTCCATAGCGGATGCCCTGGAAATTCTTAAACATCTTGCGGGAATGTCTTCTGCGCTCGGCAACAATACCGCTTCACGAAATGCCGCGCTCGTTACCGTCGCGAGTCAACAGGCGAACAAGCCTGTAATCAGCGATGTTCTCGAAATCCTAAAACATCTCGCGCGAATGAACAGCGTACTTAGTCAACACCCCACCAACGCTTACTGTGATTGGTGTAATCCGTCTAACAATAATCAGACCACTTCGACAACCGCTGTTACGACAGCCGCTATGACACGCCTTCCCGGAAGCTGTATCGATTGCGGCGGAACAGATGAAATCTGTGAAGCTGCCGATTGTCAAGTCTGCGTTAATTGTGATTGGGCGATTTACGGTGTGATTCGCTGTAATGGTTGCTTACAAGGGGCGGACTGCCTCAACAAGGCAGGGAAATCCTGGTGTGCCGACTGCTTCACCTGCGAAGATTGTTGCGGTTGCGGTTCACCGCCGTCACTGACTTCGCCCGGTGCATATGTTCAGCCGTTGAACTGTGCGTTCTGCAAAAAAGAAGGTGTGGGATGCGTTCTGTGCAGTTGGTGCCTTGATTGTAACTGGGAGCATGACTCCCACCTCAATTGTCGCGAATGTTCGAGTTGTATGAGTTGTCTTGTCGTGAACGGAATCGAATGGTGTCGTCAATGCAATTACAGCGCGGATTGCTGCAAATGTTAGCTCGATTGTTGCTCCTTAAATATTAGAGAGAAAGGCAAGTTTATAAAAATGGAGAAGTTAATCGCACAATTATCGGCGGAATTCGGGCGGCAACCCGTTCATGTCGAAAACGTAGTCAAACTTATTGATGAAGGGAATACAATCCCGTTTATAGCGCGCTATCGGAAGGAACTTCACGGGGCTATGGACGATACGCTCCTGCGTGAACTCGCCGACCGACTTCAGTACCTGCGTAATCTTGAGGAACGTCGTGCGGAAATTACCGCTTCAATCGATGGACAGGGCAAACTCACCGAAGAACTTGTAAAGGCAATCGCCGCCGCCGAAACGTTGGCTAAGTTAGAGGACATTTATCGTCCGTACAAACAGAAACGTCGTACCCGCGCCACCATTGCACGAGAAAAAGGACTTGAACCGTTAGCGGAATTGTTGTTCGCACAGGAATTGCGGGAGGGTAGTCTTGAGGAAATTGCGGCGGGTTACATTGACGAGGAAAAGGGTGTGAATTCGGCTGAAGAAGCATTGCAAGGGGCGAGCGATATAATCGCCGAGGAAATCTCCGACAATGCTGCAATTCGTGATGCCCTGCGTAAAGAAGTCAACACACACGGAAAACTGAAATCCAAAGCGACTGCCGGAGAAAACGCCGAGGATTCGGTCTATCGCTTGTATTATGACTTTGACGAATCACTTCCGAAATTGCAAAGCCACAGGATTTTAGCGATTAATCGGGGCGAAAAAGAAAAGCACCTGTCGGTGTCGATTGACGTGGACGAGGCTGAATGTATGAAAATTATTCGCCGCAAAGTCGTGAAACACGGCAGTATTTCGAGTGATTTCGTCTCGAAAGCCGCTGAGGATTCCTTCGACCGTTTGATATTTCCGTCGGTTGAACGTGAGACACGTGCCGCCCTTACCGATTTAGCGTCGGAACAGGCAATCAAGATGTTTGCGGTGAATTTGAAACCCACCCTTATGCAGCCGCCGGTCAGGAACATGGTGACTATGGGGTTCGACCCGGCGTATCGAACAGGGTGTAAAATCGCGGTGGTTGATGAGACCGGTAAACTCCTCGAAACAGGGGTTGTTTATCCCACCATGCCGCACAATAAAGTTGCCGAAGCCAAGGCAACCCTCACTCGTATGATAAAAAAACATGGAGTGAAGGCAATCGCAATCGGGAACGGAACGGCATCGAAAGAATCGGAGATTTTCGTTGCGGAAATGCTGAAAGGTAAGACAAATGTTTCTGATTCAAATTCTTTGTCGGGCAGACAGCTTAATAATGATAACAATAACTCGGATTTAGCAGGGGTTTCGTACATGGTGGTCAACGAAGCGGGGGCGAGCGTGTATTCGGCATCGAAACTGGCGGCGAGTGAGTTCCCGGATTTAGATGTATCGTTACGGAGTGCCGCATCAATCGCGCGGAGGTTGCAAGACCCGTTAGCCGAGCTTGTGAAAATCGACCCGAAGAGTATCGGGGTGGGTCAGTATCAGCATGATATGCCGCAAACACGGCTTAATGAAACCCTGGGCAACGTAGTCGAAGATTGTGTAAACGCAGTCGGGGTCAACGTGAACACGGCGAGTCCTGCGTTGCTGTCTTACGTTGCGGGACTCAGCAATACAACCGCCGGAAACATCGTGAAATACAGAGAAGAAAACGGGAAGTTCACCACCCGCGCGCAAATCAAGAAGGTGCCGAAAATCGGGCCGAAAGCGTTCGAGCAGTGTGCGGGATTCTTACGGGTTCCCGAAAGCAAGAACATTCTCGATAACACCGGGGTTCACCCCGAAAGTTATGACATAGCCAAGAGTATTCTTGACGGAACTTGCGTTGATGAGTCGCCGACCGTTGCAGATATTCGAAAAGAGTTGCAGAAACCCGGTCGCGACCCGCGCGATGAACTTCCGCCCACTATGCTTCGCACCGACGTTATGGATATGAAAGACCTAAAACCCGGAATGAAAATGCGCGGAACCGTCCGTAACGTGATTGACTTCGGTGCGTTTATTGACATAGGTGTACATCAAGACGGACTGGTTCACGTGTCGGAGCTTGCGAATAAATTCGTGAAACACCCCGGCGAAGTGGTAAAAGTCGGCGATATAGTCGATGTGATTGTTCTGGGAGTGGATTCTGCGAAGAAACGCATTTCGTTGAGCATTAAACAAAGCGGTAAAGCAAGCGGTGCGGCGGCTTCTCAAAGGGAGAGTTGACGCGAGGGTCAAACGCAATATTGACAAGGCGAATGAATCGTGATATACTGTAAATCTATATTTATAAAGGAGTGTATTCAGTAAATGATTAAATTTTCAACCGAAAAAAAATCCTCCCCATCACCGGTGGGTGCGTTCCCGGTACTGCTTGTCGTGATTATCGCGGCGGTGGCGATTCTGGTTCTAAACTGTTTCGCGATTGTGAACGAGGGGTATGTCGGGGTGAAGTATCAGCTCGGCAGAATAGTAGCGGCAGATTTGAAACCGGGGCTCAACTTCAAAATTCCTTTTATTGAGACCGTTGAACAGGTGGAAGTCAGGGACTTGATTTACGAAATAACCAGTGATGCTTACACACAGGATACCCAGTTGGTGAATGAGCTTCGGCTGAAACTCACTTATCGGTATCGTCGGGATGAGTTGTCCAATCTAATCCAAGGTGTCGGAATTTCTAATGTTGAGAATCGTTATCTCGTTCCCAACGTACAGAAAATCGCGAAAGACGCAATCGGAAGGGTCAGAGCGGAACAGCTTGTACAGTCGCGCGGACAGGTGCAGGATGAAATCCGTGACAGATTGGTTGAAGAGCTTGAACCCCTCGGCATTGAGGTGACTGCGTTTGCGATTGAAAACATCGCATTCGAGAAAGAATTCGAAGCGTCGATTCAGAACAAGGTGGTCGCCGAGCAAAAAGCACTTGAAGCGATTAACGTGACTAAACAGCGTGAAGAAGAGAAAAAGCAGGCGATTATTGCGGCGGAGGGTCGTGCGGAAAGCGTACTTCTCGAAGCTGAAGCCGAAGCATCGGCAATTGCACTGATTCAAGAGCAGATTTCGCAGAGCCGTCAGTATATCGAATACCTTAAAATTGTCAACTGGAACGGGGTTCTCCCACAAGTAATCGGTGACGGCGTGAATCCGTTTGTGGTGTTAGGCGGTGAGAGTTCACCATCAGATAATGAGTAAGTTTGACAGGCTTGATTCATGCCACGTTTGTGGTGGAAAGACATGGTCTAATAATGGAAATTAATAACGATTTATTTGCAGGACTCAACCCCGCGCAAAGGGAAGCGGTTTCTCATACTGAGGGGCCGTTACTCATTAGAGCGGGGGCGGGTTCGGGCAAGACTACGGTGGTCTGTCGGCGAATAGCCAACATCATAAACAAAGGACAAGCCCTTCCGTGGCAGATTCTTGCGGTGACTTTCACGAACAAAGCCGCCGCCGAACTGCGGGAACGACTCGGTAAGTTAGTGGTGAATACAAACGGGGGGAGCGTTTCTGACATATGGGCGGGGACGTTTCACTCGACTTGCGTGAAGATTCTGCGTCGCGGGATTGAGGCTGCGGGTTATCTGAAATCTTTTACAATTTACGATACCGATGATTCCATCCGTTTAATCAAAGCTTGCATGAAGGAATTGTGCGTTTCCGAGAAGGCATTTTCGGCGAAATCGCTGTTTGCTGCTATTTCTCGTGCGAAGGATAAGCTGATTAAACCCGAAGATTTCGAGACCGAGGTAGACGGAAGACGTGACTTCTTTCTCGAAAACGCCAAAGAGGTTTATACGCTTTATCAAAGGCGTATGAAATCCGCTAACGCACTTGATTTCGATGACTTGATTATGAAAACTGTGGAAATTCTGGAGTCGAATTCCGATATTCGCGAAAAGTGGCAACGGCAGTTCCGTTATATCACCGTTGACGAGTATCAGGATACGAATTTCGCTCAATACCGCTTAATTTCGTTACTGGCGGGAAAGCAGGGAAATCTCTGCGTTGTCGGAGATGAAGACCAGAGCATTTATCGTTTTCGGGGGGCGACGATTGAGAACATTCTCTCTTTTGAAGAGGAATTTCGGGCGCGGGTAATCAAGCTTGAGCAGAATTATCGTTCGACCGAGAACATTCTCGGTGCGGCGAACGGGGTTATTCGTAAAAACACCAAGCGTGAGAGCAAGACGTTGTTTTCAGCGACCCCAGGCGGTGACAAGGTTCAACTGCACATTCTCGATGATGAGCAGGACGAAGCGTTTTTCATCACCCGCGAAATCGAGAAAGGGAAGGGAAACGGTATCGCTTTCGGGGGGAACGCTGTTCTTTATCGCACCAACGCCCAGTCACGCGTGATTGAGTTGGCGATGGGCAGACAATCAATTCCTTACCGAATGGTTGGCGGGGTTCGATTCTATGAGCGTAAGGAAATCAAGGACATCATAGCGTATATGAGCGTTATTGTGAATCCCTTTGATTTAGTGCGGTTTCGTCGCATTATAAACGAGCCGAAACGTTCTTTGGGGGAGGCTACGCAGGCAGAAATCGAGCGGCTTTCCGTCGAGATGGGAATGAGTCCCATCGATGTAATGGAGAATGCGTCGCAGTTCATGTCTTTGCAGAAGAAGTCGGTTCTTCTTATGCGGGTGGCGGCGATGTTTAACGAGTTGTCGGCGGATGCCGAAGGCAGAGATATTTCGAATTTAATCGAGGATATTACCGAACAGACCGGCTATCTCAAGATGTTACAGTCGGAAGGGGACGAGGGACTCACCCGGCTCGAAAATATTCGTGAGTTGAAGTCGGCGGCGGTGAAATTCCGGGAAGAGAACGAGGGTTCAAGCCTTTTTGACTTTTTGGAGAACGTCTCCCTTGTTTCGGATACCGATGATTACGAGAGCGCGGAAGATAAGGTCGTTTTAATGACGATTCATGCGGCGAAAGGGCTGGAGTTTGAGCGGGTATTCCTTGTTGGTGCGGAAGAGGGAATGTTCCCGTCTTATCGGAGTTTAGCAGACCCGATGGACGTGGAAGAGGAGCGGCGACTTGCTTATGTTGCGATTACGCGGGCGAAACGTTCGCTTTATATCACAACCGCGAAACAGCGACTTTTGTACGGAGAAACACGGCGTAATGCCGTCTCACGGTTCGTACGGGAAATCCCCGGTGAATATATCGATGAAAACGAGAAAAAGCGTAAGTCTTTCGTGGTGGATTTGACCGAGAAGAAAAAAGTCGGCTATTTAGCGAACGCTTCCGATTCTGCAAAGAAGAAATCTATTGAATCTGCACCTGCACAAGCAATCGTGTTTGCAGATGGTGAGCGGGTGAAGCACAAGGTGTTCGGTGAGGGGACGGTTATTGACGTTCAGCGAATGGGCAACGATTCGCTGCTTGAAATCGCTTTCGATAAAGCGGGGACGAAGAAAATCATGGCGAATTTCGCCAAAGTGGAGCGGGTGTGAAAATTTGAAAAACAAGAACAAACTCAAACTTTATGGTTTTAACAACCTTACGAAGTCTCTCAGCTTTAATATATACGATGTTTGCTACGCTAAAACCGAGCGGGAGCAGCGTGATTATATCGCTTATATAGACGAGCAGTATAACTCTGAAAGGTTGACGAGCATACTCACCAGTGTCACCGATATGATAGGTGCGAAGGTGCTGAACATTTCGAGGGCGGATTACGACCCTCAAGGGGCGAGCGTGACGGTTCTCATCGCCGAAGAAAGTATGCTCAAGAATCTTGTGGGGGACAAGGTGCTGGGTCACTTGGACAAGAGCCACGTGACGGTTCATACCTACCCCGAATACCACCCGGAGACCTTTTTGGCAACCTTTCGGGTGGATATCGACGTGACTACCTGCGGGGAAATCACGCCGTTGTCTACGTTGGATTTCTTGATAAACAACTTTGATTCGGACATTATCACCATGGATTATCGGGTTAGGGGGTTTACCCGTGCCCTGAAAGGCGAGAAGCTGTTTATCGACCACAGTATAACGAGTATACAGGAGTATATTTCCGCCGAAATAAAGAGTAAGTACGATGCCGTCGATGTAAACGTGTATCACTCCAATATTTTCCACACGAAAATGCTGATTAAAGATATCGACTTGCAAAACTACCTCTTTAAGACCGACGTATACGAAATCGCGCCTAAAACAAGGCTGGACATTATGAATAATCTGCGGCAGGAGATGATTGAGATTTTTTCCGGCAGTAATATTTATTCGGGACACGGTTCAGGAAGTGAGAGTAAAAGTGATGGAACAAACACGCGCACCGATTAAAGAAGCCCTGCTCGATTTCATGTCGAGGCGGGTTGTTCCGTTTGACGTTCCCGGTCATAAACGAGGTAGGGCTAATCGGGAATTGACCGACTTCCTCGGGCAGGCTTGTATGGATATTGATGTGAATTCCATGAAACCGCTCGATAACATCTGCAACCCTACATCGGTCATTGCGGAAGCCGAACGATTAGCGGCGGAGGCGTTCGGTGCGGCTCATGCGTTTTTTATGGTAGGGGGAACTACTTCGTCTGTGCAGGCGATGGTTTTCGCTGCTACGAAGCGGGGTGATAAGCTGATTCTGCCGCGAAATGTTCATAAGAGTGTGATTAACGCGTTGGTTTTGAACGGCGCAATCCCGATTTATGTTAATCCGCAGGTCAACAAGGAACTCGGCATTTCACTGGGAATGTCGGTCGAAGATGTTAGGCGGGCGATTAATGAGAATCCCGATGCCAAGGCGATTCTTGTGAATAATCCGACTTATTACGGGATTTGTTCGAACCTTCGGGAAATCGTAACCCTCGCCCACGAGAAGAATATGCTCGTATTAGCGGATGAAGCACACGGAACGCACTTCTATTTCGGGGAAGATTTGCCCTGTGATTCCATGAGTGCGGGTGCGGATATGTCATCGGTGAGTATGCACAAGTCGGGGGGCTCACTTACGCAGAGTTCGTTTTTGCTGCTTAATCGGGGAATGAATCCTAACAGTGTTCGACAGTTTATCAATCTGACCCAAACCACGTCGGGCAGTTATTTGCTGATGTCCAGTCTTGATATTTCGCGGAAGAACCTTGCCTTGCACGGAAAGGATATTTTCAGGAGGGTCCGCGCACTTTCGGAATATGCGCGGGATGAAATTAATCAAATCGGGGATTATTATGCTTATTCAAAGGAAATAATAAACGGCGATACGGTATTTGATTTCGATGTTACGAAGCTTTCTGTCAACACGCTTGAAATCGGGTTGGCGGGAATTGAAGTGTATGATTTGTTGCGGGATGATTATGATATCCAAGTGGAGTTCGGCGATATCGGGAATATATTAGCATACATCTCGGTCGGGGACAGGGAACAGGATTTAGAGAGGCTTGTCGGTGCGTTGTCGGAGATTCGCAGGAGGTATAAATGCGGCAGGGCGGGAATGCTTACCCGGGAATATATCAATCCTATTGTTGAAGTGAGTCCGCAGGAAGCGTTCTATGCCGAACAGGCTTCGTTAGCGTTAGAATCGGCAGTCGGGCGGGTATCGAGTGAGTTCATAATGTGTTATCCCCCGGGAATCCCCATTCTTGCGCCGGGTGAGCGAATAACCGCCGACATTGTGGAATATATTCGTTATGCGAAAGCGAAAGGTTGCTTCATGATGGGGGCGGCGGATGAGAGGATTGAGCGGATTAACGTGGTTGCGCCGTGACAGAAATGCGAATTAAACCAACAAATGTCAAGGCATTTGTTGCGGGGTTTAATAATATCGAAAAAGAAAGGCATGGAATCAACAATGGATTTATGGTTCAGTGAATATCATACCGACAGCGTAAGGTTTTCAATCAAGGTGAATAAGCAGTTATATTCGGGTCATAGCGATTTTCAGCAGATTGACGTGTTTCAGTCGGTTGAATTCGGGCGGTTCCTCACGTTGGACGGGTATATGATGCTCACCGAAAGGGACGAGTTCATTTATCATGACATGATTGTTCATGTTCCTATGGCGGTGAACCCCGATATTCGTAAAGTGTTGGTAATCGGTGCGGGTGACGGCGGGGTCGTGAGGGAGCTTTGCAAGTACGATTATATTGAGAAAATCGATTTGGTGGAAATAGATGAGTTGGTGGTAGAAATCAGCAAGAAGTATCTGCCTACTACCGCTTGTTCTTTTCACGATAAGCGGTTGGAAATCTTCTACCAGGACGGATTGAAGTATATCCGCAAATGTCACGACTGTTATGACTTGATTATAGTTGATTCGACCGACCCGTTCGGGCCGGGTGAGGGATTGTTCACGAAAGAATTTTACGGAAACTGTTTCAAGGCATTAAAAGAAAACGGGATTATGATTAATCAGCACGAAAGCCCCTTTTACAAGAGTGATGCTAACGCAATGCAGCGAGCGCATATGAGGATTTCCGAGACCTTCCCGATTAGTAAAGTTTATCAGGCGCATATTCCGACTTATCCGTCGGGTCATTGGCTGTTCGGGTTTGCATCTAAAACCTTTCACCCTACTAATGATTTAAATCAAGCGAGATGGAACAGCCTCGCTCTGGATACGCGATATTACAACACTCGATTACATTCGGGGGCATTCGCCCTGCCGACTTATGTTGAAGAGATGTTAAGGGAGGTTGAATCAAAATAAAAAAGAATATTGAAACGTTTATCGGGTGCGACAGCGAATACGTTGATTCCGATATAGTCTTGTTTGGCGCACCCTATGACGGAACAACTTCTAACCGACCGGGCGCGCGATTCGGCGGAGGGGCGATTCGGCGGGAATCTTTCGGGTTGGAGACCTACAGTCCTTATCTTGACAGGGATTTAGAGGACGTAAAGGTTTTCGATGGGGGAGAACTTGAGCTGCCTTTCGGAGACCCGGTACCTGTGTTAGAGCAGATTTACGCTTATACAAAGAAAGTCATTTCCGACGGGAAATTGCCTATCATGTTGGGGGGAGAACATCTCGTGACTTTGGGGGCAGTTCGAGCGGTGGCGGAAAAGTACCCTAACCTGCATATAATTCATTTTGACGCTCATGCGGATTTGCGTGACGAATACCTCGGTCAGAAACTGTCTCATGCTTGTGTGATTCGGCGGTGTCACGAATTAGTCGGTGACGGTCGGATTTTCAGTTTCGGGATTCGTTCGGGTACTCGTGAAGAGTTTGAGTGGGCGAAAGCGCATATTCATTCGGGGAAGTTTCTTATGGAAAAAGAGGAGTATGATTTCATCGGCGATGCGCCTGTTTATATAACCATAGACCTCGACGTGCTCGACCCGTCTGAATTCCCCGCTACCGGAACACCGGAAGCAGGCGGTTGGCGGTTTTCGACTCTGCGCGGTTACATTAAGGATTACTGTGTTGCTTTCAACATAGTCGGATGTGATTTAGTGGAATATTCACCGCCATATGACCCGAACGGCGTTTGTGCGGCTACGGCGGGAAAGATTCTGCGGGAATTGATTTTATCTATTTAAAAACAAAGGAGTTAAAGGAGTTAAGATATGAACGGAAATTTATTAATTATAGGTGCGGGAGGGGTTGCTTCCGCGGCATTTGCGAAATGTTGTCAAAACAGTGACGTATTCAAGGAGATTATGATTGCCAGTCGCACGAAATCCAAGTGTGACGCGCTTGTGGAGAAGTGGAGAGCTTCTACCCCGGCGAAGTTGCACAGCGAACAAGTCAATGCGGATAATACCGAAGAGTTAATTGCGCTGATTGAAAGGTTTCATCCGTTTGCGGTACTGAACCTGGCTTTGCCGTATCAAGATTTGACAATTATGGATGCTTGTCTCGCCACGAAAACACATTATATCGATACCGCGAATTATGAGCCGCTCGACACAGCAAAGTTTGAGTATAAATGGCAGTGGGATTACAGAGAACGCTTCGAAAAGGCGGGGATTACCGCGATTCTCGGAAGCGGATTCGACCCCGGTGTAACGGGAGTCTTCTGCGCTTATGCCGTGAAACACCATTTTGATGAGGTTCATTATATCGATATTCTTGATTGTAACGGCGGCGACCATGGCTACCCGTTCGCAACGAATTTCAATCCCGAAATCAATATCCGTGAAGTCAGTGCGAACGGTCGTTACTGGGAAAACGGTGAGTGGGTCGAGACCGCGCCTATGGAAATCAAGCGGGAGTATGATTTCGCCGAAGTCGGCAAGAAAGATATGTACTTGCTTTATCATGAAGAGTTGGAGTCCCTCGTGAAGAATCTTTCACCGAAAGGGTTGAAGCGGATTCGTTTCTTCATGACGTTCGGGCAGAGTTATCTCACCCACCTCAAATGCCTCGAAAACGTGGGCATGACCTCGATTAAACCGATTATGTATGAAGGCAGAGAAATCGTCCCGATTCAATTTTTGAAGGCGGTTCTGCCCGACCCGTCATCACTCGGCCCGCGGACAAAAGGCAAGACCAACATCGGCTGTATTATTCAAGGAACTAAAGACGGAAAACCGGTTAATTATTACGTTTACAACATCTGCGACCACGAGGAATGTTACAAAGAGGTCGGTACTCAAGCGATTTCTTATACCACCGGCGTTCCTGCGATGATTGGCGCAATGCTCGTAATGAATGGGACATGGACGAAGCCCGGGGTTCACAATACCGAGGATTTAGAACCTGAGCCGTTTATGGAAGCACTTAACAAATGGGGACTTCCGTGGAAAGAATGTTTCTCGCCTGATTTGGTGGATTGACGAAAGGGGAATCATGTCATGAAATTCGGGGCTTCTTTGAAAACCCCCTGTTACGTCATTGATGAGTCAGGGCTTGTATTAAACCTTGTAAAATTGCGCGAACTCGAAAATCGAACAGGTTGCAGGGTCTTACTTGCACAGAAGGCCTTTTCGGCGTTTGCGATGTACCCATTAATTGCGGAATACATCAGCGGAACGACCGCCAGCGGCTTGTTTGAGGCACGTCTCGCTTACGAAGAATTCCCAAAGGAAGTCAAGACAGCGAAAGAAATCCACGTTTATTCCCCTGCCTACACGCATGATGATATTCGTGAGTTGGGGCGAATCTGCGATGTAGTTGTCTTTAACACGCTCGAACAGTGGGAAATCCACAAGGATTCTCTGCCGAGTAACGTCAGTGCGGGGCTGAGGGTCAATCCCGAGAAATCCACGCAAGAACACGCAATCTATGACCCATGTTCGCCTTTTTCACGATTGGGAACGACAATCGCCAATCTGCAGGGCAAGGATTCAAGCCGACTCAAAGGAATAGACGGTCTCCATTTTCATACCCTGTGTGAACAGGATTCAGATGCACTTGAATCCACGTTGGAGGCATTTCTGGACAAATTCGGGGGTTTTCTGTCGGGTATGAAGTGGGTGAACCTCGGCGGCGGTCATCACATCACTCGTGAAGGGTACGATTTTGAGCGGCTTGTTCGCTGTGTTGAGCGTGTGAAGAAGTACGTGCCGTTGGTTTACATCGAGCCGGGGGAAGCCGTTGCGTTGAACTCGGGGTGGTTGGCTGCGAGCGTGCTGGACATTGTTCATAACGGCATGGACATCGCGATTTTGGATGCTTCCGCTGCGTGTCATATGCCGGATGTTCTGGAAATGCCGTATCGACCGCAGATTGTTGATGCGTTCCCGGCGGGTGAAAAGCCGTTCACGTTCAGGTTGGCGGGGAACACCTGCCTTGCAGGAGACGTAATCGGCGATTACAGTTTCGAGAACAGGTTGAAGGTCGGCGATAAAATTTTCTTTTGCGATATGGCGATTTATTCAATGGTCAAGAATAACACCTTTAATGGGACTCCGCTTCCGTCCATTGCGGTTCTTCGCTGTAATGGTGATTTAGAGGTTATAAAAGAATTCGGTTATGAGGATTTTAAAAATCGCCTGTCTTGAGCGTGAAAAACGGAGATAAACAGAGCAAATCGGAGATATATAGAGAAAACGCGGGATATATTGAAAATTTGTTTCAAAAAAGCATTGACAAGGATTCCCGCTTGTAGTATAATGACTTCTGTTGAAAAAGTAAAATTAAAAGGAGGGGATTCCATTATGTCAACTTTTATGCCGAAAGCCGGTGAAGTTACCCGTAAATGGTATATTCTTGACGCTGCCGGGAAACCACTGGGAAGAGTGGCGACTCAAGCGGCAACCCTGCTCAGAGGGAAACACAAACCCATATTCGCGCCCCATTGCGATTGTGGAGACCATGTAATCATCGTGAACTGTGAGAAAGCGATACTCACCGGAAACAAACTCGAAAAGAAGTATTTGCGGTGGCACACCGGTTGGATAGGCGGATTGAAAGAAGTCCAGTACGGCAAACTCATGAAAGAAAAACCCGAAAAGGCGATGTCTGTCGCTGTAAACGGAATGTTGCCTAATTCCACACTCGGACGCAAGGCACTCACGCGGCTTCGCGTTTACCGCGGGGAAGAACACAACAACGCAGCACAAAAGCCGGAAGTATGGGGAGGTAATGATTAATGTATGATTCAAAACCGTATTACTACGGAACAGGCAGAAGAAAACAGTCGGTAGCGCGGGTTCGGGTTTATCCCGGCAGCGGTACGATTACTGTAAACAATCGTGATATTGAAGAATATTTCGGGCTTGATACCCTTAAACTCATTGCGCGTCAGCCGTTGGCTTTGACCGGAACAGTCGAAAAGTTTGACATAATCTGCACCGTTTCAGGCGGTGGAGTAACCGGGCAGGCGGGTGCAATCCGTCACGGAGTTTCACGGGCTTTGCTCCAGTATAGTGAAGAGCTCCGTCCGGTACTCAAAAAAGCGGGATTCCTTACTCGTGACCCGAGAATGAAAGAACGTAAGAAATACGGTCTTAAAGCAGCGAGAAGAGCTCCGCAATTCTCGAAGAGATAATCTCTCGTTTCTCGAAACTCTAAAAACTACAAAACGAACCCCACTTTTAAAGTGGGGTTCGTTTAATCTTGTATTATACTCTTTAATTTTGAAAATTCCTATGGAATTACTCCTTAACACCGCCGAGGGATACACCTGCGACAATGTATTTCGATAGGAGGAGGTAGAACACAATCAGCGGGAGGATTGTCAGGGAGAGTCCGAGGTAAATTGCCCCTAATTCCGTCCTGAACTGATTTCCCAGGAGCTGATTAACGTAAATCGGGATTGTCCGCCATTCACCGTTCAACAGGACGGTAGGCATGAAGAGGTTGTTCCAGGATGCAACCATTGCGAAAATCGCCATTGTTGACATACCCGGTGTGATAATCGGGATTACCAGGCGATTGAAAATCGCGAACTCACCGCTACCGTCGATTCGTCCCGCTTCAACCATTTCGAGGGAAACCGAAGACTTCATATACTGTCTCATGAAGAAAACCGTAGACGGAGAGGCTATTGCCGGGATAATCAGCGGCAGGAACGAACGCCAACTCTCAGTCCAGCCGAAACTGTACATAAGGTCGATGAATGCTACTATCGAAATCTGGGAGGGTACCATAAGTACGGCAAGTATGAAACCATACAGGAATTTCGAGCCTTTGAATTTGTAGGTGGTGAACGCATATGCCGTCAGCGATGAGAAGTAGACGGTCAATACAGTCGCGCTTGCAGAAATTACAAACGAGTTGATGAAGCTTCGCGGAAGGCTTAAGTTAACATCGTGGAGCAATACGTTCAAGTTGTTCGAGAAGTTTTGTCCCGGAACAAAACTCGCTAATAATCCGTTGGTTATTCCCGCCCATTCGGTTGTCCCGGCGAGAAGTTCGTTAATGGTTTTCGTCGAATTCACGAACAGGATAATAAACGGAATGAAGCATATTATTGTCAATCCTATGCAGAAAATCATAACGATGAGCTTTTTCATGCTTTAGCCACCCCCGATTCTTGTTGTTGCAGGAGTTTCTGCTGTTTTTTCTGGTTTTTAATCCATTTTTCCTCGCTACGGTCTTTAAACAAGCCGAAGATAATGATACTGCAAACCGTTGTTATTCCGAACAGCGTTACCGACATCGCCGATGCCAGTCCCAATGCTTTCGACGGTGATTCAAACGCGACCGCCATAATCGTGGTCATAATCGTAGTAGTACCGGTACGGTCAAGTGACGATGCTATATCCGCCGCCAAAACCTTCGGAATATCGTACATCTGGAATCCGCCGATAAGGGATTGTACCACAGTAAATGTCAAAATCGGTCGAATCAACGGAATCGTAATCTTCCAGAACATTGTCCGTCCGCTTGCCCCGTCGATTGTTCCCGCTTCATACAGTGAGGGGTTGATAGCACTTATTCCCGCAATCAAGACTATCATGGAGTTACCGAACCACATCCAACTGTTGATGAAAGCAATCATCGCCCGCGCGAACCACGCTTCCCGCAGGATATCGTTTTCGCCGATGTATCCGATTGCCACCGCAAGTTGGTGAATCAGTCCGCCGCTGTTTATGAACACCAGGAACATCGCACCGATTGTCGCTGCTGTCATGATGTTCGGCATATAGAACGCAACCTTGAAGAATCCGCGCCCTTTAACCTTCAGCTTTTCATTAGTGAACAACGCGGCAAGCAACAGCGCGATTATCATTTGCGGAACGAATCCCATCGCCCACAGTAACGGCGTGTTCAAGAATGCGCGTTTATACGTTTCATTTCCGAGAACCCCGGAGGCTTGATGACCTACCGCCCGCAAAGTCCCGGCTTCGATACCTTCTTTATGCTCGTCTTCCAACTCCCAGATTTTCCCGCTGAAACAGACGAAATCCGTGCCGTTGAACTCGGCAAGCTCATACGTGACATCCCCCGGCATTTCAATGAACTTCGCACCGGTGACATCTTCATAGATTTTGTACCACGTCCCTTGAATCCGAACTTCTCCGGGACGGTCATCGCTTATCGTGGCACGCGCGCTGACAACCCGGTTTTCGTAAAAGTTAGTCAGACCGACGTAATCGTAATGCTCTGTCCCGTCTTCGCCGACATCCCCGAAGGTTGATTTGTTGGTGAAGGCGTAATAGAAAGTCGTAACCAACGGAAACGCCGAGAATATAATATACGTCACGAAAAACGGAATGATGAATATGTATCCCCAATACGTTTTCTCCAGGCGGGATTTCTTACGCTTTTTTACCGATTCTGAGCTCATTTGGAATTACCTCCCGGTTAATTCAAGTAAAATTTTCTTATTCCCTCCGTTAAGATAAGATAACGGAGTTTTATACCGCACTGCTGCTCTTGTTTTGCTTCTGCTTTTCGTCAAGCTGACTGCTCGGCGGCAGAGCCGCCGACACCTCCGCTCTTGTTTTGCTTTTGCTTATGTACAAGCGACAGGAAAAAAGACTTTTTCCTGTCGCTTAACGTGTGTTTAAAACGTGTGTTTAATTAAAGAATGTCAAGCGTAGGGATTTTTCCGCGGACTGCAGCTTTGAAAGCTTGGATTGCGTCGTCAAAGCTCTTAGCTTCCGAAGAGAATATAGCGTTGATGAATTCGTCAACTTCAGAGTTGATGGTAGCATCATAAGGGGTGATTGTTTTGGTGATGTCGATTTTTTCTGCGACTTCTGCAAATACTTCAAAATGGTTGGTTTTGAACAAGAAGAAATCATTTCCGTCGTAGTTGTCAGCCAATTTTTTAGCAACTGCTTTCTTGGAAGGGAAGTCGCCGGTTGAATCCATGTAAGCGAACATAGAATCATCGTTTACGCAGAAGAATTCGATAATCTGTGCAACCGCATCTTTTTTAGCATCGTCTTCAGCGGCTACTTTAGAACCGAACCAGTAGGTTCCGCCCCAGTAGAAGGTTGCCGGGCCGGGAACCATTCCCCAGAGACCGTAAGAACCGTTACCTAATTCATCTTTACCTTCGCCGTCTTCTTTAGCGTTGGGTTTGATTGTGTAGTGGAGGTACCAGGTGCTTCCGAAGTAGGAGAATACGCCGTCTTTCATGCCGCTGTACCAGTTATTTGCCCATTGTCCGCCGCCGTTAATCGCAAGACCGCCCATGTCTTTAATCGCCTGGGTAACTCTTACGAATTCTTCAAGAGTATCCATGTCGATGTTGAATTCGTTGTCTACTACCCACGCTTCATCGCGGGAGTTCATGAAGTTTCTTTTAAGTTCGTCCGCGCCGTAAATGATGTTTAAGTCATCGCTTTCTTCCATGATTTTTTCCATGGTTTCAAGGAATTTGTCCCAATCGCTCACGAGTTTCTGCATATCGGCATCACTCTTGATTCCGAGGATTTCTTCAGCGATGTCGGCTCTGTAGTACATTGCGCCGGGTGTTGCCTGGTGAGAAAGTCCTTTTACCGTTCCGTCGATTCTTACTAAATCAAGGGTGTACGCATAGTATTCGCTTTCGGTGATTTCGATGCCGAGGTCAGCCAGAGATGCTGTTCCGCTCATACCTGCGAATTCCATAGCGTAGTCAACGTCTGCGATGAAAAGGTCAACGCTGTCGCTGCCGGTTTTGCCGATGTTGGTGGAGACAGCAAGCCTGTGTTGATGAACTTCTGTATTAAGTTCAACTTTGATGTAATAGTCTTCCCCGAACTCAGGGTTTTCTTTAAGGAAGAATGCGAGCATGCCTGCGGTTTCATCGGTAAACGTGTTGAAGTTGAGTACCGTTCTGTTTCCGACTTCGCCTTGGCTCGCGTTGAAGTCATTAACTACTTTTTCTTTTCTAAGGTCTTCTGCGGATTTGGTTTCCGCCGCGGTGGTGACTTCGTTGCCTTGTTCGTCGGTTGTCGGAGCGTTCGTGCCATCGCCGCCGGTGCCTGTGCCGTTGCCTTCTTCGGCGGGGTCTTTTGTGCTTGTACAAGCTGAGAGTGTCAAAACCATGATGATTGCCAGTAATACTGCCATAAATCTTTTCATTAGATTTTCCTCCGTTTAGTTTTTTAATTTGGTTGCCGAAATATCCGCCGGATTATTTTCGGTGAATATTCTCTGTTCCGACAACCTCTAACACTTGCATTATATCATAAAAAAAATATATTTCAAGTCCTTTATGAAAATTTTACAAAAAAATTTTTCCGTACAACAAGAATCACGGCAAAATTCGCCGTGATTCTTGTTGTTTCGTTGAAATTCGGTTTTGCGTTACTCGCTTCTTAAAGCTTCAACCGCATCGCGTTTTGAGGCGATTCTTGCGGGGATTGAACCGCCGAGTACCGTCAACGTCGTACTCAATATGACCAGTACGATTACGTGGAGCGGATTAAGACGGGCGACGTTCGGCAGGTTCGTCATGTTTTCGATAATCATGTTAGCCGGGAAGGTCAGTCCCCATGCAATCAGCACCCCGATTATTCCCGAGAACGCACCTATTATGAACGTTTCTGCGTTGAAAACGCGGGTAACGTCCTTTTTTCTCGCGCCGAGTGCGCGGAGAATCCCGATTTCCTTGGTGCGTTCAAGCACCGAAATGTAGGTTATAATCGAAATCATAATCAAGCTCACGATAAGAGAAATCGCGGCGAACGCAATCAAGACAACCGTGACCGCATTTATGATACTCGTCAAGAACCCGAAGAACATCGCCGCCATATCGGTGTAAACGATTTGTTCTTCTTCCGTTCTGTCGTTGTTCCACGCATCTAAGTATTCGATAAGATTGTCTTTGTTTTCGAAACTGCTGGGATAAAGCATAATCGTAGAAGGAACGGTATCCGCCCCGAGGATACTCAGCATCATATCGCGGGGGGTCGGCTCTGAATCGGGGGAAGACGGGAACACGCTTTCCTCCTGTGCGAGTTGGGCTTTTACGATTTCGGAGTCCTGTGCATTGGCGATGACTAAATCGCATAATTCGTCGCTGTAGGCTAATCCGTTCGGAATTAATGCAATACCCGAATCATCCGACTGACGGACGATTCCGACGATTTCAAGCTCGATAGAATGTTGTGAGTCCCACATAGCTTCATAGCCGGAAGAAGGCAGAAACACTTTAGAACCCGACTCATCCCCTTCCATTCCCGCCATTATGTCGTTCAGAATCGCTATTGTTTCTTCCGGTGTAGAATCGGCGGGAATCATCATTCTTGCTATCGGATAAGCAGCGAGAATTTCCTCCAGATTTTCTTCGGTGATTACGAATCCGCCGACAAGTTCTTCGTAATAAGCATCGTTATGAACGATTTGCAGTTTAGTTTTCATAATTTCCTCAAACGAAATCGTGTCACGCTCAATATCAAAACCAAGTTGTTCGAGGAGTCCGATGTTGAGGCTTCCGTCCGAATCGATTACCATGACCAGGTCGGTGATTTTTTCGGGATAACGACCGTCCAGAAGCTCGTAATTACGTTCGAGGTAGTTTTCGCCGTCTCCTAACGTTTTCGGATACGCCGACAAACCGATGTTCGTCATTGAAGTCATTGCCGTGTTTTGATTCATGCTGGAACTACCGGACATCATCGTCAGGACGGTCGGAAAAGTGATGGGTTTAACCGTACCGTCTTCGTCTTTGCGGACTGCGTTAATCGCCGCAATTCGCACATAGCCGATTGAACCGCATATTTCCGGGTCAATCGCTTCGAGGTAGGCGATGTATTCGTCCGAGAAGATGTTGTTGTGCGTGATGAAAAACTTCCCCGGGTCGAACACGCGTACTTCGGTGGGCTTTGCGTTATTCTTGGTGTTTTCTTCGTATTCCGAGCGATTACGTTGGATTTCCTCACGATTAATCCGATTAACCTGCGGCATTATAACGATAGGGAACTCGGCAAGTGCGTCTTCTTGGAACTTGTCGATTTGTAACTGGAATCCGTTCGACAGGCTCATAATCACGGCAATTCCGATGATTCCTATACTCGATGCGAACGCGGTTAAGAAAGTCCGTCCTTTTTTCGTAAGTATGTTGTTCCAGGAGAGGTTCAGGGCGGTGAAATAACTCATCGCCGTCTTCTTGAGGTTGAATCCGTCGGCTTTCGGGCGTTCGATATGCGGATTTGTATCGTCAACCACCACCCCGTCTTCGAACTTGATTGTCCTGTCGGCATACTCTTCGGCGATTTCCGGGTTGTGAGTCACCATGATTACGAGACGTTCTTTCGAGAGGTCGCGGATTAAATTCATAATCTGCTTGCTCGTTTTAGAATCAAGTGCACCGGTGGGTTCATCACACAGCAGGATTTCGGGATTGTTCGCTAATGCGCGTGCAATCGCAACCCTCTGCATCTGCCCCCCGGAAAGCTGATTCGGTTTTTTGTGGAGGTGGTCTTTCAGTCCGACCTGTTTCAAAACATCAATTGCGCGTTGTCGTTTCTCTCCTCCCGATACCCCCGAAAGTGTCATGCCTAATTCCACGTTGGAGACTATGCTTAAGTGAGTAATAAGGTTATAGCTCTGGAACACGAACCCGATTGAGTTATTGCGGTAAGCATCCCATTCGGCATCTTTGAAGGTCGCCGTCTTTTTGCCTTTAATGGTCATCTCACCGATTCCGTCGTTGTCGTAACGGTCGAGTCCGCCGATTATGTTGAGACAGGTGGTCTTTCCCGAACCCGATGCGCCGAGAATCGCCACGAATTCTTTTTCACGAAATGCCACGTTAATCCCGTTGAGTGCCTTGGTCTCAATTTCACCGACCTTGTAAGTCTTTTTGATGTTTTTTAGTTCTAACACTGTGTGATTTCCTCCTTCTTATTACTGCTGTTACCTCTATTAATTTTTTTCAGTAACGTAATGGTTTCGTTACAACCCGAAATGATGCTTTCCAGTTGTTGCGGCGTTGCTTCCGCCTGCTTGAACATCTCTTCCAGTTTATTGCGAAATATCGTTACTTTTTCTGTGCCTAATTTGGTTAACTCTAACTCGACTACGCGTTCGTCTTCTTTGCTGCGTTTTCGGACGACTAACCCCAATTGCTCAAGTTTTTTACACGCTACAGAGAAATTCCCTTGATTTGCGTTAAGCAATTCCGCCAGTTTGCTGACTGAGTGGAAATCACCCTCGCTAATCGCCATGAGGATAGCCACCTGATGTTCCGATAACCCCGACTCATGCAGGATTGGCGTTACCGCTTTAGTTAGCTCTGCTTTGATAATCCGAACGAGTTCCCATGCTTTGTCCTTATAATATTCAAGAACCATTGTAAACACCACCTTTCCGAACTCTTAAATACTATTTACTTTAAATATTATATCATCAAAATAATATTTGTCAATAGGTTTTTGGGAATTTTTAAAAATAATTTTTTGCAAACCCTTGATTTTTCATGGTAGATGTGATAAACTAAGAAAGAGCGACAGGTCGGCGGCTTTGCGTTTGCAGAGTAATACAACTGCCGAAAAGAGAGTATGAGGGAGGTTGTCACAAATGAACATGAATAACATCGAACAAGAAAACGAGGTGGATACAGGCGAACTGGAACTGCTTGAGTTTTTAGTCGGGGACGAATGTTTCGGGATTAACATAGCAAAAGTCAGCGAGATTATCATTCATTGCGAAGTAACCCACGTTCCGAGCGCGCCGCCGGAAGTTGAGGGGGTTTTCATGCACCGGGATAAACTGGTGACTGTAATTGACCTGCATGAGGTCTTGCGGTGCAAAAAATCTGAAATTGAGCGTACGCTTCTCATTGTCTGTGATTTTGACCAAGTCAGTGTGGCGTTCGACGTTACGAATGTAAACGGGATTCAACGGCTCAAATGGGCGCAGGTGGAAAAACCGCCGGCGGTCAGCGGAAATAATGACAATAGCCTTGCTACCGGGGTCGCGAAAATCGGCGATAAAATCATAATGATGCTTGATTTCGAGAAAATCGTGTGTGATATGAATACCGGGAAAGAGTTCGAGATAGGCTCGGTCGAGGGGATAACCGTCCCTGTCGATTTCGATTACAGCAGGAAAGTTTTAATCGTTGACGATTCGGTCTTCATGGGGAAAGTCGTGAGTGATGCACTGAAAAAAACCGGGTTCACGAATATAACTCAGTTCTATAACGGAAAAGAGGCGTGGAATTACATCGAGGGCTTGAAAGGTGGCGATATCTCGCGCAATTTGGCGGCGGTAATCAGCGATATCGAAATGCCGCAGATGGACGGACACAGTCTGGTTAAGCTGATTCGCAGTGATAAGGAGCTTTCGAATACGCCGATTGTGCTGTTCTCCTCTTTGATTCACGATAATATGCGCCAAAGGGGTGAAACGGCAGGGGCAGACGCTCAGTTTTCGCGGGCGCAGTTGAGTGAGTGTGTCAAAACCGTCGTTGATTTAATGAGTTAAAGTAATATTTCTGAAAATCCGCCGAAACGAAAAACGTTTCGGCGGATTTTTACTTTTTAAAAAAAATCTTTGCACTTCTTATAAGCGAGACTGTCACGGTAGTCTTCGTGGTGGTTCAGTGTCGAAATCAAGTCGCACAGTTCGACTAACGGGGCGTATTTCATGAGTGTTCGCGCTGCAACCATGGAAGAAGACGGCACACCGGCATCCGCGCGTACGGCACACTTGGCGAACACCCTCCCCATTTCTGACAGGGCATGGAACAGCGTGTAATTCCTGGCGAGCATTGCCGCGTCGGAAAGGTTTACCCGTAACGGACGGATTTCTTCCAACGCTTTGCCCATTTGTCGAAGTACCTGAACGATTTCCTCTCGTTCGCCCCGAATGACGAGGTTGAACACACGGTTTCCAGATGTTTTCTTGGCATTGTCGGCGTGACGTTCGGGTTGCATGGAGAAAATCCCGTCAACGGTAAAGATGTCTTCCGGGGTGCAGGCATAAAAAGTCATTGCATACAAAGCGATGAAGGGCGGGCGGTCAGAATCTGCCGAGAGGTCGATTATCTGATTATGCGGCGCAGTACCGTATAATCGAAAGAGTTCGTCAACGTTCAGCCGGTTTCCCTTATAAAAGGAATGTTTGAAGAACAGTTCATTGTTAAAACGCTCGATGAATTCGGCATTCTTCCGTGCGGAATCCATGAGTTTTTTCATTTGTGAGTTGTTACCGCAGAGCAGTTTGCGCTCGGTTTGGCGAATCCGCTTTTTGAATCTCCGCGGGAGCTTCGGGGGCAACTCAAACGAATACAGTCCGTCTTTCAGTTGAAGATGACAGATGTACTGTTTTTCCTCAAACATAGACAGATTGAAAAGTGGTTTTTTGATGAAGATGAGTTCTTGCGGGGGAATCCCCAATTCACGCAGGGCGAGCAGTTCGTCCTGCGGGAACAAATCTGTGATATTGTTGTTTAGCGTTTCCATAATCTAATTATACACTGCAAAATAAAAATTTACAAGCACTTGAAAAAAAATAATAATGGTGATATAATTATTTTCTTAATTATTTATTATTTTTTAGGGGGATTTCTTATGAAAAAGCGTATCTGTTCTGTTTGTTCAATGTTGGTTGCGGTTGCAATATTCTTTTCCGTGTTTCCGTTGGCGGAATCAAGTGGGCAAAGTTCTGTGTCGAGAATGGTGACGATTAATAATCAACTCTACATAGGCTTCGCCGAAGATGATAGCAAGTTGGTTTTCGGGTTTAACGAGGATGTAGATATGCCGGCACAATTCAGTGTCAGTCGTGCGAATTATTCATATAGTGGGTTTAATTCAGAACTCGGTATACCTATCATGAACGAAGCCTCTGTTTGGGGGTATGGATATAGGTATAGCATGATAGACTCTCACGCCGGTGAATTAAATTTTGCAGGAGATGCCATAAATTTCTCGGAGGGGGAGGTTGTGTTTTTTATGGAGGTTGAGGGTAGAGGGACGATTAGTCTTGACGGGGTGTTCTATGTCGATTTGAAGGGTGCGGGGGAACTCTTGAAAATTCCTTTTGATGTCACTGTAACGAATGTTCGCGACACACTCCCTCTAATCAAAGGCGATGTTGACGGTAATGGTACAGTGGGGATATCGGATGCTTTGGAGATTCTGAAATTCCTTGCGGGAATGAGCAGTGTAATCGAAAAAGGTAATCCGGCATGGGATTCGGCGCGCATTACCGGCGGGGAAGCCCCTGTAATAGCCGATGTGCTTGAGATTTTAAAGAAGCTCGCCGGAATGGAGAGTTCGTTAGATAATTAGAAGTAGAAGAATCAACGAAAACTATGAGTTGTGTAAATCACCTCATAGAGACTTATTATATAATATAGTAGGAAATTATTATGTTAAATCGAAAACTTACGGCAATCTCGCTGATTGCGGCGACAACCATCGGTATTGCGGGGTGTTCCGAGGAGAACACGCAAAATCCCAATGCGTCCGACAGCACGGAATCAACCACCATGGTGACTGAATCGGAATCGGAATCGGAATCACCGGAAATCACCAACAAACCGGCAGATGTGACAGATAAACCGGCAGACGTGAACTCGCGAATCAACATGGAATTGTTGAGCGAATTAGGTATGACTTTCGAGGAGCTTGAAGAGAAGTATGGCAGTGTCGTATCTCATGAGAAGGTGGGCGATGATTATATTGTCAAAAACCCCAGCGGCGATGTTATCAGCCGCTATGCCTATTTTGCGTATTATTTTGAAAATGGTCAAAGGGGTTACACGTTTAGTATTAATGAAGCTGATATTCGAGGTAAACACAGAACATTTCCCGACGGAACGCCTATTCCTTTTGAACGCGACCATTATGTAACCGTGGTTAATCTACAGGCAAAAGATTTCCTGTTGGACATGGAAGAACCTATGACGGTTGAGGATTTTATTGAGGCAATCAGTCAATTAGGAGAACACACAACGAGACGTATCCCCGAAGACCCCTCGCTGGATACCTCTCATTTGCCGAAAGCCCCTTTTGTTACGAGTTTTTGGTACTATAATGGTTATCATTTAGGGGGGACAAGTTTTAATATAGGTCACAATGAAGAAGAATTGATAACACCGGATTCCGTTTTATGGATAAATCATCAAGGCTAGAAGAAAGGCAAGAAGTATTTTGAAAATAATTACAGAAAAAATAGCGGGACTCGCTGTAGCTGTTGCAATGTCAGCTATATTTATTTCAATGTTAATCGTTACCGTTAACGCATCTTACCCTGCACCAACATGGACTGTTCCGCGTGGTAACGTTCAACAACGGATTCATCAACTTCAACAAATGTTTCCGCATGGCTCTTATTTTAGTGCAGATGGCAAAGCTTGTGATACTTTCATTTGTGTTAATAATCGGTGCAACAACTGCCGCATAGATCACATTATGAGTCAAAATCCACAACTCCGTTATGCTGAACCGCCTGATGCTGATATCCGCGGGATTTTCAACCAAACCTGGTCTTGCGCAGCTTTCGCCAGGTATGCGTATTTCTACATCTTCGGTAATCCATGGAATTCATATGACCCCATGACACCCCCAACAAGAACACGTTTTATCGAATCTAAATCGCTTTCTGATGCACTTCCCGGTGATATTATAGTGTGGGGAGACCCTCACTGGGCGGTATATCTGGGGAATAACTTGTTTTTTCATGCGAATATAGGTGCTACTAACATGATAAGTTACGGCACACCATATGGCGGGGGAAGAGCACCGGATAGAATCTATCGTGCCGTAAATTATGATTCAATCAACAATACAACGGTAGAGTCCTATACGATTACCTACTATGCGAATGGTGGTAGCGGAGCCCCTGAGAGTCAAACCAAATATTATTTGGCGGATTTACTCTTAAGTGATAAAGTTCCTGTCCGTTCTCGATACACGTTCTTGGGTTGGTCAACCTATAGCACCAGCGCAAACGCTACTTATTATAGAGTGCCGAATCAAAACATTTATGAACACGTTTATACAGCGAATCGTTCTAACCCAATGTACGCAGTCTGGTGCAAGAAAGGAGATGTTGACAGAAATGGGGCTGTAGCGATAGCAGATGTACTTGAAATCTTGAAATATCTCGCTAAAATGGACAGCGCAATAAGGGGTGTCGGATTTCTTTCCGGTGACGCAAATGGCGATGGGCAAGTTACTATAGCAGATGCACTCGAAATCTTAAAGTACCTGGCAAAGATGCCGAGTTCATTAGATAATTAAGATAATTAAAAAGTTAAGGAGAATCAATGGAAAAATTACGCGTTGCGGGAATCACCGCAGAGGAATACATTCAAAAGGAAATCGAGAAAATCCGTGAAACGGTGGGAGATTCCCGCGTTTTACTGGGACTTTCGGGCGGGGTAGACAGTTCGGTTTGTGCGGCTATGCTGTCAAAGGCAATCGGGGAGCGGCTCACCTGCGTTTTGGTTGACCACGGTTTAATGCGCAAGAACGAAGTTCAAGGGGTAATCGACGCTTTTGCGGGGTTTTCGCTTACTTTGATTTCGGTAAACGCCGAGGAACGCTTTCTCGCTAAACTTGCGGGGATTACTTCTCCCGAATCCAAAAGAAAAGTTATCGGGGAAGAGTTCATACGTGTGTTCGAGGAGGAATCGACAAAAGCGGGTGTGACGGATTTCTTGGCACAGGGAACGATTTATCCCGATATAGTTGAGTCTGATGGGATTAAAAGTCATCATAACGTGGGTGGTCTGCCCGAAAAACTGAATTTCAAGGGTATAATTGAGCCTTTAGCTTCGCTTTACAAGGATGAAGTGCGGGTAATCGGGCGGTTGCTTGGTCTGCCGGACTCTCTTGTGAATAGACAGCCGTTTCCCGGCCCGGGGTTAGCGGTGAGGTGTATAGGTGAACTCACTAAGCCGAAGTTGGATTTGCTGCGTGAAGTTGATGCGGTATTCCGGGAAGAACTCGATACATTCGGTATTGAATCAAGCCAGAGTTTTGCGGTTTTGACCGATACGAGAGCAGTCGGTAATAAAGATGGGGTGCGGACTTACGGTTATGTTGCCGTTTTGCGTGCAGTGAAGACTCTCGATTTTATGAACGCTTCGATTATACGGCTTCCGTATGAGTTGTTGGAGAAGGTCTCGGACAGGGTTATGCGTGAAATCGACGGGATTTCGCGGGTTTTGTACGACGTTACGAGCAAACCGCCCGGTACGATTGAGTTTGAATAGATTGTGAATAACCACACCCCCGATTCGTACGAATCGGGGGTGGTGGTTATTGAACGGTACTACTCATGTTAGCCAAAAACTTCATCAATTCAAGCAAATCTGCAACCGTAACATTTCCGTCGCCATTCGTATCCGCTAAATAATATTGATGAATCGACGGTGCTATATGATTACCCATGATACTTGCGATTAAATCTGCATCTGCAGTATCGCGAGCACCATTACCGTCAACATCGCCGTTTCGTGGAATATTACACGATGTACACCTACCATTTGCATTGTAAGAACAATTTCCGCCGCCTGTTGTGCGATGTGCCAAACACTCATTGCATGCTAAACGATGAGTATGGCTTACTTTTCCGTTCGCAAGAATTGTTTTATCGTAGAATCTATTCGACCATGAACCGGAACTAATATTGTGTCCATGGATACCAAGTATAGCATACGCTCCCCATATATCGGATGTGGTTGGCCCTTGTGCCAACCAGTTGTTGGTAGAATGATACATTAACTTAATTGAATTCGCCGGTGATTCTAAGTCTCCCAAACCGAAAGCATGTCCAAATTCATGAGCAAGCGTTCGTGCGGTAACGTTTTTTGCACGATTGATGTATATAGTCCAACTCCCATAATGACCTTGGAATGGATTTCCTATATAATAAAAATATGCTGAGAGTTTACCTTTTTCGGAATTTGGATTATCATTATAGTAGGTTTTTACCGTTCGGGTTGATGATGGTGATTGTGAAATGTTTAAAGCTGTATTGCTAATCCACAAATTAGCCCCTTGAATAGTCACGTTTCTGTAAGCTGTAGTAAGATATGGGTCGCTATCATCAAACTTAAATTGTATGGTGTCAGAACTATTATGGTAGTTGTACTTGGCTCTTTTCCAACCGGTATTTTCGCTACCTTTGATTATTAAATTCGAATCCGGACCTGAAAAATCTGATGAAGAAGTCGAAAATAATACAAGCATGAAACATAATATCGCCATCTTAAGGGCTATTAATCGTTTAATTTTCATGGTGTTTTCTCCTCCAGCATTTTATTTATTCTTTCGACAATCTTATCATAGGAAAACGCATAACCAAAAACACCTTCGCTATCTTCCTTTAGCCACTCACCGATAAACGGGTCTTCTTTTATAAGCTCGTTAACTATAGCTTCCCGCGTTTTTAAATCCACATCGGTTGTCATGGTGGTTACAATGCCATGATTGTACCTACTTAATAGGTAGGTTTCACCTCTATAGCGTTGAATATTAAAAGACGTTTGGAACATTCCCACTGATTCATAAGCGTTTTCATATTCAACATCGTATGCTTCGGCATCCTTCCCTTCTTCGATTGCTTTTTTCAGGTAATCGTATGGCATTTCATACAAGAATAAAAATAATCTGTTATCAATTCCGTATAAGGCGTCGTATACGTTGGTGGCACTACTGTCTCCATGTTGCACGACCACAATCGTATCCGGTGCTTCGCCCTTTATAACTTGATTGACCTTTGCTAAAAAGTACGTATCTCTGCCAATTCGGTCTCTTTCGCTTTCGGTCGATTCACCGAGCCATTCGATGATTGTGACATCAACAATTAAATCGGCGGTTTCCACGGCTTCCCGAAATGTGTAGATGCCCGACCACTGACCCATTATGCGCCCTTCCCCTAACCTTGCATGAGTACTCGTCGGTTCTTCCTTTGATGTGTTTCCCCTCTCGGAACATCCTGCAATTCCGATAGTCATCGCTGCAATCAGCGCGATTGCAATTGATTTTCTTTTTCGCATTAGAATTACCTCCATATTTCTGTTTTGTTATGATTGAGTTTCCTCATTGAATGGTATTATATC
>WRKZ01000022.1 GCA_009777835.1 Oscillospiraceae bacterium
GACCTCGCAAACAACCCGATTAGCGACCTCACACCGTTAAGCGGACTGACTCAACTGGAATATCTGTGCTTGGAGATGTCGTGGGATACTACCGATTACAACCGCAACCACGAAGCGTTATCGACACTCACGAATCTGCGCTTTTTAGTCCTCAACAACAACTTTATCAGCGACCTCAGCTTTTTAAGCGAGCTGACTTCACTGGAATACCTTTACTTGGACGGCAATCAAATCAGTGACCTTAGTCGGTTATCGGCATTAACCAAATTGGGAATGCTCGAACTAAATCACAACCAAATCAGCGACTTAACACCGCTGTACGGGCTGTTCGGTTTAGCGGAATACGACAACTGCTCGCGGTTGTCTCTGCACGGCAATCCGCTGACCGTGGAGCAGGTTGACGAACTCATCGCAGTATTAGGTGCGGATAGACAGTTGATTCGTTTCAACCCCGACTATCCCTATTACTACTGCTACGACTGTAGACAAAATGACTGTATATGCAATGAAATTCCCGAAAAGCCGGAAAAGCCCGTGATTATTCCGTCACCGGAAGGAATCCTGACTGCGGAGTTACTTCAAGCAATTCGCAACAGCGGCGCGGTAGTGACTATTGAGCTTCCTTGCGGTATGCTGATTACAATCGACCCGCGAACCGTCAAACCAAACGTGCAGGATGTTCCGATAAGCGTTGAAATCGAATCGGGCGGCTCTCATGCTGACGGAATCCCCAATAACAGTATAATTATTCTGCCATCGGCACAAGGTGAATTCGGATTTGAATTCAGCTTCGATATCACGGCAGAGCAATTAGCGGAAGCGGGATTGAACATCGATAATGCGCAGTTGTTCTACGTCAACGGCAACGGAATTACTCAGCAACACGGCGAACTCACCCGAAATTCAGACGGGTCGGTGACAATCACGATTGACCGCGCGTCTTCGTATGTTCTGGCGGCGGTCACTCACGGCGACGTGACGGGTACGGGTGCTGTTACAATCGCGGATGTGTTGGAAATCCTTAAATCGTTAGCGGGAATGAGCAGTGTTATCGACGATAACGTGATTGCGCTACAAGCGGCATTGATTGTCAATCCAACTGCGACTAAACCGAGCATCGCCGACGCATTGGAGATTTTGAAGCATTTGGCGGGAATGAAGTCTGTGTTGGCGAATTAAAAAAGAAAAACCGGCATAACGACCACCCCGAGAAAATCGGGGTGGTTGCCTGCATAATCGTTTTCAACGACTATAATAAAATTTTTCGTAAAACCGTTGACAACGAGCCTGTAGATGTGATATAATGTAATAAATCTGTAAAAGGGGGTTCCTGCTATGTTGTATTATTTATCTCGAATGAGGAATAAAAAAGGGTTCACGATTATTGAATTGGTGGTCGTAATCGCAATTATCTCAATCATGTCGGCGGTTGCAGTTCCGAACATTATCGCTTCGAATCGCAGAGCAGAAGCGGCGAAACAGAATCATCAAGCGCGGGCATTCTACTTAGCGGTACATCAGACGATTTCTAACACCAAGCAAAACGACAACACCGAGACCGAGTTCTCTATATTCGGCAGCTATCGGATTTCCGGGGCAGCCCCTATTGTGAGTACCCCCGACCCGTTCTTCCTGTACGTAAACATGGGGGATAACGCAACGGTGATTTCGGCGGAGTTAAGGCGTACCACCACTGCGGATTATATCGGGACGAATACAGCCGGGCATACTGCGAATTACCCGCCTGTAATAACTGCACCTGCGACTACTCCGTCTTTCAGCGACAACGTTTTCGCCGAGTTAATCGCCGAGATTGAAGGTTACTCATCTTCAATCGGAGAGGCGGGTCATTATTACATGATGTTCGACAGCGACTTTCGTGTGCTTATGGCTTACTTCTCTAAATTCGGTACTCCTGCGGCGGTTGCGGGTTACGCGTTCACCAACGATAACAGAATCGGTTCGGGTTCAGGGGTCACGTTCGGGGCATATCCGACGGCATACGGTCTTATCGGAACTTTCAGAGATGACAGCGGTGCTTCCCATGACAGGACTTCGCCGGGTATATGGTTCGGTGGTGACGCTATAGGTATAATTAACGGGATATGATTCTGCCGGAGCAAGATAAACTTGTGATTCCGCTCGAAAAGCTTACAAAATATGCGCTTGATGCAGTCAACGAACCTGACAAAGCAATCGCTTTTAAGTTAGCTTTGGGATTTTGTGAGGGTGATGAGGAAATCCTCATTCAAAAAATAAAATCGGGTATCACTATCTTCAATGCAAAAGAAAAAAACGCCGGTGAATGGGGACAACGATATCAAGTTATAATAAGAATGAGAGGACTCAACGGAAAAACAGCCAATGTATTAACAGCGTGGATTCATGATGTTAAAAACAACCAAATGAGACTGACTTCGGTTTATATCACTAAAAAGGAGGTTTTAGAGGATGACAAGTATAAAACAATATGATAAAATCCGACTAAAAACAGGTCTTGTGGGTCGTATAATGGAGGTTATCGGGGATAATGAGTGTTTTATCGTAGATGTAAAACTCAACGAAGAAGCCGAAATGGGTGAGGTGCAGTACGACACAATCGATATTAAACCATCGGAAATCAAAAGCGTGTTTGTCGAACATGAAGAACCTTTTCGGCAAGCAGTTTAAACTCAAATAATCAACGCCCTTGAAAGCGTGCTTCCCATTTCAAGGGCGTTTCCTATGGAAAATAGGAGAAGAAAGGAATAATAGAAAATGGCACAAACCAACAAAACCAAAACAATCGCGACTATGGGGATGTTATGCGCGATTGCATACGTACTCATGTATGTCACCCGCCCCATCCCGAACATCGTGGCATTTCCGCCGCTGGGATACGACCCGAAAGACATCATCATTCTGCTTGGCGGATTCCTTTACGGGCCGTTACACGCACTTCTTATATCGGTAGTGGTTTCGTTACTGGAAATGGTTACGGTAAGCACCACGGGAATCATCGGCTGTGCGATGAACATCGTATCGACCGGTGCATTCGTCTGCACGGCGAGCTTTATTTACCGTAAACGCAAGACTTTAGGCGGTGCGGTAATCGGTTTGACCGTCGGGGTAATCATGGTCACAATCGTGATGACCCTGTGGAATTATATACTGACTCCGTTCTTTATATCTAACGAGAACTTTCCTGTTGCGGCGGCGCGGGAAGCTGTAGTCAAAATGCTGCTCCCGATTTTTATACCGTTTAACCTGTTCAAAAGCGGAATCAACGCTGTGTTGGCGATGATGATGTTCAAACCCGTAACGCTTGCCCTATGTAAGGCGAACCTGATTGAACCCGCAATCATCGGGAAACGCTCGACTAAAATCAAGTGGATTTTCATAGCGGTCATGCTCGCCATGTCGGTAGCATTGCTCTTGCATTTTATTCTGTAGAAATTTGTTCTGTCGAAACGACTATATAATCTCGTATATTCTCGAAAGTCACCTCACCGATTGTGGGGACTTCCATGATTTCCTCGATTGTTCGGAAATCGCCGACTTCGGTTCGGTACTTGATTATTCCCGACGCTCTTCCCTCGCCGATTCCCGGGAGGGTCTGCAACTCATGAAAATCGGCAGTGTTAATATTGATTTTTACGGCGGTTTCGTGTTGCGAATCCGCCGTTGCTTGTGCTTCACGCGGTTCGAGCGAAAAAATGTTCAGGTAAGGCGGTTCTCGCTGAAGTGTCAACGCCGTCAACAGGGTACACGCCGCGAAAAACAATGATATCACGATTATATAAGGTAATTTTTCTTTTTTCAAACCTGCCGACCTCCTGACTTTTATTTTTCTTATAGTCTAAAACAAGCAGAACAAGCATATGTATTTTATAGTCGTTTCGCTATAAGCGAGACAGAACCACATTTCAAAAGGAGAAAGAATATGTTTGTTTACACCGTTACCAAAAAACGCGCAATCCGGATGCTTCTGCTGGCAATCGCGATTATAGCGGGAATCGCTATAGGAATAGCTGCGATTCTCACCGCAATCAGCTCCGGCGCGGATGAACGTAAACTTCCCGTGTATCAGGTTGAACGCGCCGACAATAAACTGTCGCTGACCTTCAACTGTGCGTGGGGGAATTCTAACACTGACGAGCTCTTGAAGATTCTCGACAAGGAAAATATTAAAGCAACCTTCTTCGTGACGGGGGAATTCTGCGACAAATACCCCGAAGATGTCCTGAAAATCTTCAAAGCGGGACACGAAATCCAAAGCCATTCCGATAAGCATCCCCACGTTGAAGGGGCGAACATCAACGATTTCATTCTCGACACTAAACAAGCCGAGCAGAAAATCGAGAAAATCACCGGGGTTAAACCGACGCTCTACCGTGCGCCCTACGGTGAGTACGATAACAATTCCATCTTCACCATTAACGGAATGGGCTATAAGTACATTCAGTGGTCGGTTGACAGTATTGACTGGCAAGAACCCAACGCTTCCACCATCGTGAAGCGCGTGACGAACGGTGCGCAATCAGGCTCGATTGTGCTGTTCCACAACGATTTAGCCAACACCACCGAGGCCCTGCCGGAAGTCATATCCTCACTCAAAGGCAAAGGGTTCGATTTTGTTACCGTGTCGGAGCTTATTTATTGGGAGAACTATCGAATCGACCACTCCGGCAAGCAGATTTTCGATGGTTCGGCGAATGAGCAAATCCATACCGCGGGAACGCAGGTTAATGCGGCGTTCGAAATACTGCTTGATAACCTCACCATAGAAGAAATCATGTCGCTTGAAAACGGAATCTCGCCCGAACTCGGCAGGAAACTCTCCAACGTCCTCACCAAAGAGCAGATTTCAGCTGTAACCGCACTCAGCAATGAGGAGTTACAATCGGCGTGGTCGTCTCTCGTGGAAGCGAAAATCACCGGTCAAACGGGAATCCTTGAATCATCGAACACGACCGCAGTGACCCCCGCCGTAAACAACAACGAGTTAGAAGGCGATAAAATCGCTGTGACCGACCAAGTCGGCGGCAATCAAGGCGTTCAAACCGCTGCGACCACCACAAGTGCGGTAACGACGGCTCAACCCGTCACCACCGGCGAAGTCAACGAAGCTAATGCCACCGAAACAACCCTCCCCGAGCTTGAACCCAAAGGCGGTTAAGTTACTCCGCAACGAAAATCCCCCGTTTCATCATCGAAACGGGGGAATTCTTTTACACGAGTTCAATAACAGCCATTTCAGCAGCGTCACCACGACGCGGGCCGATTCGAATAATACGAGTGTATCCGCCGTTTCTGTCCGAGTAACGCGGTGCAATCTCATCGAACAGCTTTTTAGAAACGGTTTCCTTCGTAACAACCGCATAAACTTGACGCTTGGAATGTAAGTCGGTCTTTTTACCGGTGGTAATGACTTTCTCGACCAGGCTCCGCAGTTCTTTTGCGCGGGTCACGGTAGTTTCCAGTTTCTCATTTTCTAACAGTGCCGTCACCAACCCGCGAAGCATCGCTTTTCTATGTGCGGTAGGCCGCCCTAATTTCCTCATTGCCATTGTTTAGTTACCAAACCTTTCCGGCATAATCTCAGCCGTTTTCTTCTCCCGGTGCTAAATCCAGCCCCATGGAATTCAACTTCTCGCGAACCTCATCGAACGACTTTCTCCCTAAATTTCTGACCTTCATCATATCTTCGGGGGTTTTGCAGATTAAGTCATCGACCGTGTTAATCCCGGCACGCTTAAGACAGTTAAACGAACGTACCGATAAATCCAAATCCTCAATGGTCATTTCCAGAACCTTATCCTTACTCTTATCTTCTTTTTCGGACATGAGTTCTGTCGGGGTGGTTTCGTTCGACAGCCCCACAAACAACATCAAATGCTCACACAACAGTTTTGCGGCGTAAGACATAGCCTCTTTTGCCGATATAGTACCGTCTGTCCAGACTTCAATCGTCAATCTGTCAAAGTCGGTTCTCTGACCGACACGGGTGTTTTCGACCGAGTAATTGACCTTCAGCACCGGTGTATAGATACTGTCAACCGCAATTACCCCGATAACCGGCTGCAAGAACGACTTGTTCTTTTCTGCGCTGGCATACCCTCGTCCTGTATCGAACGTGAGTTCCATCGACAACCGCGCCCCCGCCCCCAACGTCGCTATATGAATGTCCGGTGCGATAATCTCGATTTCAGAGTCGGTTTTTATATCCCCTGCTGTTACCGTACATTCGCCTTCTGCCTCGATATAGACTGTCTTGGGACAGTCACCGTGCATTTTCGCCAATAAACCTTTGACGTTCAGAATAATTTCCGTGACATCTTCTTTAACTCCCGGTATAGTCGAAAATTCATGCTTGATTCCGTCAACTTTGATGGAAGTCACCGCTACGCCGGGCAGGGATGAGAGTAAAACTCTTCTCAAACTGTTCCCTAACGTGTTGCCAAACCCACATTCAAGCGGTTCAAGGCAGAACATACCGTACGTTCCGTCGGGGCGAAGTTTGATTGTTTCAATCTCGGATTTTTCTATTCTTTCCAACATTTTTAAGAAGCTCCCCTTTCATTTTGGAGAATTTTCATCTCGTTAATTTCAATGTTTTCACAAAGCCAGACCTTCTAACCTCCGAAATTATTATTTTAGCGATTACTATTTTAGTAATTACTTAGAATACAACTCTATTACCAGGTTTTCCTGGATTTCGAAATCAAGCTCATCGCGCTGCGGTTTTCTCGAAACCGATGCCGACCTTGCTTCCCGATTGATTTCCAACCATTGGGGTGCAGGTCTGCCGTGAACCAACTCGGCAATTTGCTCAAACTTGACCGACTTCTTGCTTCTTTCGTGGAGTGCGATTACGTCACCCGCTTTAACCCGATACGACGGAATATCCACACGTTTACCGTTCACGGTGAAGTGTCCGTGTCCCACTAACTGGCGCGCTTCTCTGCGAGTAACCGCCATGTTCATTCTGTAAACAACGTTATCGAGACGTAATTCAAGCAATCTCAAAAGGTTTTCACCTGCAACGCCTTCTTCTTTAATCGCGATTTCGTAATAACGGTAGAACTGCTTTTCGAGAACGCCGTAAATAAACTTCAGCTTTTGTTTTTCTTTGAGCTGCAACCCGTACTCGGAAATCTTTTTACGGGTATTGCTTCCCGCGCCGAACTTACGTCTGGTTTCTTTTTTCTGGGTGTAGCCCAAAACGCCCGGGCTGATTCCCAACGATTTGCATTTTTTAGAAATAGGTTCTCTGTAAACTGCCATTTTTAAAGATTCTCCTTTGATTTGTTTTTTAATGATTATCAGACCGGAATCTGACTTCAGGGAACTCCCCTGAATCGCCTGAATTGCCTAAAAACTCAAACACCGTACTCCTTGAGATAGTCTCTCATTTTTGCGGCATATTCGCTTTTCGATTTCTTTTCGAGGTATGAGATTATATCCTGCGCCGTCGCAAGCGAATACACGGGGATTCCGTAATCCCGCGTGATTTGCTGAGTCGCGCTGATGTTTTCTGTGCCGCGTTCCTGACGGTCAATCGAAATATACAAAGCCACCACGTTCTTGGCAGGATTTTCAATTCCGATTCCCTTCAAAATCTCGAACGTTTCACGGATTGACGTTCCCGCTGTGGTAACGTCTTCTATAATAGCGATTCTGTCGGTTTTAGACGGTACATACCCCATAATCGACTTGCCGTCGCCGTGGTCTTTCGCTTCTTTTCGATTGAATGCCACCCCGACCTCACGCTCAAGATTAGACGCAGCCATGACAGCCAACGGAATCCCTTTATACGCAGGCCCGAAAAGCACATCGAACTCCACCTCGGAATCCTCAATCAAGACCCCGTAATATTCACACAGACGTTCAATCTGACGATTCGTCTTATACTCGCCCGTGTTGATGAAATACGGCGATTTACGCCCGCTCTTCAATGTGAAGTCACCGAAAAGCAACGCACCGCATTTCTCCATGAATTCTAAAAACTTATGCTCCATACTAGACGCGACGCCTCTTCGGCGGACGGCATCCGTTGTGCGGAATCGGTGTAACGTCTTTAATCATACGTACTTCAAGACCCGCAGTCTGCAATGCGCGAATAGCAGCTTCTCTGCCCGAACCGGGCCCTTTTACGTAAACTTCAACCGTTTTGAGACCGTGTTCCATCGCAGCTTTAGCAGCGGTTTCCGCCGCCGAAGATGCTGCAAAAGGTGTTGACTTTCTCGAACCTTTGAAACCCAATCCCCCCGCAGATGCCCACGAAAGCGTGTTTCCGTGCAGGTCGGTTATAGTTACCATAGTATTGTTGAATGTTGATTGAATATGAGCGGAACCGTTTTCAATGTTTTTGCGTTCGCGCCTTCTGCGAATAACCGGCTTTTTTCCGCCTTTTTTAGCTAATGCCATAATATCCCCCTACTTCTTCTTGTTAGCGATTGTCTTCCGCGGCCCTTTACGAGTCCTGGCGTTTGTTTTTGTACGCTGACCCCGAACAGGCAATCCTTTACGATGACGAGTCCCTCTGTAACAGTTGATTTCTATCAACCGTTTTATGTTAAGGGCAGTCTCACGCCGAAGGTCACCCTCTACCATGTAGCCGTTCGCATCAATCACTTCACGGATTTTCGCTTCCTCTGCATCGGTGAGGTCTTTCACCCTGGTATCGGGATTAACTCCCGCCGCCGCTAAAATATCGTTCGCTGTTTTTCTGCCGATTCCGAAAACGTAAGTTAATCCGATTTCGACGCGTTTAGCTTTCGGCAAATCCACTCCGGCAATTCTCGCCATTGTTTTTTCCTCCTAATAATTAACTCAACCCTGCGTTTGTTTATGCTTCGGTTCTACGCAAATCACCATTACTTTTCCGTGCCGTTTGATGATTTTGCATTTATCGCACATAGGTTTTACAGATGGTTTTACTTTCATTTTATTCCCCTCCTTCAAGCGGCCGCATTGCGGCTTTTAACACTCACTTGGCTCTCCATGTTATTCTTCCCTTGGTCAAGTCGTAGGGTGACATTTCAATCGT
This sequence comes from Oscillospiraceae bacterium, assembly GCA_009777835.1. Classification (GTDB taxonomy): domain Bacteria; phylum Bacillota; class Clostridia; order Oscillospirales; family Ruminococcaceae; genus Ruminiclostridium_E. The sequence continues at coordinate 9,032 of WRKZ01000022.1, forward strand.
CACCTTATCACCGGGAAGTATGCGTATGAAATTCATTCTGAGTCGCCCGCTTACATGGGCTAAAATTTTATGCCCGTTAGAAAGCTCAACCTTGAACATCGCATTAGGCAACGCTTCCAGTATTATGCCGTCAACTTCGATTACATCATCTTTTGCCATCGGTTTCGCCCTCCTTGCTTAGTAGCATTTCGTCACTCTTGAAATCCCCTGAATTTTCGGAATTACCGAAATTGTATTTCCACAAGGATTTTCGCAACGATTTATCGGTAAAATAACACAACTCAATTGTTTTTCGGGTTATTTCAACGTGTTTTTCATTTTTTCTTTTAGGAGACTCGACTTTTCGCCGCCTTCCGTCCGCAATATACACGAACCCCGGTTCTCGCCGAATAATCGCATACCAACTCCCTTTATCGCGACCTGCCGAACTCTTACAAAGGGGGTAGGTTTTCGAGACCCCTGATTGATTTACTTGACTCATTCTAAATTCCCTCAAGTCAATCTCGTCATAACAATCGGTTCGCTTTTGGTAATTAAAACCGTATGTTCAAAATGCGCTGACAGATTTCCGTTTCCCTCGACAACCGTCCACTCATCCCGAAGGATTCTGATTTTTTCGGTTGTTGAATTCACCATGGGCTCAATCGCAATGGTCATCCCCGGAACAAGCCTTGTCCCTCTGCCCGGCTTTCCTACGTTAGGAATGTTCGGGTCTTCGTGAAGTTCCCTGCCCACCCCGTGACCGTGAAAATCATCCGGAATAAAATAACCTTCGCCCTCAATTCGGGTTTGAACAGCATGGGATATATCCCCTATTCGATTCCCCGAATAGCATTGTTTGATTGCATCACTCAACGCCGACTCGGTCGTTTTCACCAGTCTGCGAACCTCATCGGGAATCTTGTAATTTCCGAATCCGCCGCATATAAACGTGGCAGCGTTATCGCCGTGAAAACCGTCTTTAAAAGCACCGACATCAATCGAAATTATATCCCCTTCGCGAAGATGACGTTTCTTCGACGGAATCCCGTGAATAAGTTCCTGGTTAATCGATATACAAGCGTTTCCGGGGAATCCGTACATACCTTTAAACGATGGCTTCGCCCCTCTTTGCTTGATAAAGTTACCGATTTCCCGATTTAGTTCCCAGGTTGAAATCCCGGGGCTGATTAGACTCTCCGCGTAACTCAGCACACCGGCTGAAATTTCGCTCGCCTTCATCATAAGTTTAATTTCCCGCTCCGTCTTAATGACGATTCGACCTCTATCCGGCCTAAACCGCGGAAATCCACTATACATTAATTATTACATCCAATCGCTTCGAAAGTAAGCCGTTTGGTATCTGCAATTTCTTCCTGTCCTTCAACAGTCTTGAGTTTGCCGCGCTGACTGTAGAAATCCCTCAAGGGTGCGGTTTTCTCGTGGTAAGTCTTAAGTCGTGAAAGTACTGTTTCGGGGGCATCGTCCACTCTTTGGACTGCGTTCCCGTCGCAGGAATCGCACTTGCCATCGACTTTGGTCGGCTTGTATTCCACGTGGTAAGACGCTCCGCAACTGTCGCAGACCCGTCTGCCGCCCATTCTGGCACTGATTTTTTCATCGGCAACGTGAATCTCAACCACTAAGTCAATGTTCACTCCCATTTTTTCGAGGGATTCCGCTTGTTGAACCGTCCGCGGGAATCCGTCTAAAATGAAGCCTTTTTTCGCATCATCCTGTGCAACCCTGTCCTTGATAATCCCGATTACCACTTCATCCGGAACTAAATCGCCCCTGTCCATATATTCCTTTGCCGAAAGCCCGGCAGGAGTACCGTTTTTCACCGCTTCACGCAACATATTCCCTGTAGAAATCGGGACAATCCCCATTTTCTCGCTCACGAACTCCGCTTGAGTCCCTTTTCCCGAACCGGGCGCACCTAAAAAAATCAGATTCATTACATTATACCTTTCATAAACCGCATAATCTGTCGAAATGCGTAATAGCCCAACTAAAATTTCGTTGTTTTTTGAGAATTGTTTTTTAGTTATCTTGCCGACAGTCGTTAGAAAATCGACTGCCGACAAGCGATTTTTACTGTTTTCTTCTCTTTATTTCTCTATTATTTCTCTATTCTAAGAATCCCTTATGATGTCTCATCATCATCTGGCTTTCGAGGGTTCTCATAGTCTCAAGTGCTACACCGACTACGATTAACACGGTAGTTCCGCCTAATGACAAGCCTTGAATCCTCTGACCGGTGTATGCCGTGATGTTAGAGAACGCAATCGGGAAGATTGCAACGATACCCAAGAAAATCGCCCCGATAAATGTGATTTTTGACAGTGAATTGTGAATGAAATCCGAGGTTGGTTTGCCGGGACGATACCCGGGAATCGCACCATTGTTCTTCTTTAAGTTGTTGGCGATTTCAACCGGATTATACTGAACAGCTACATAGAAGTAGTTGAACCCGATAATCAAGAGGAAATAGAAGAACGCGTAAAGCCAACTCGTAGAGTTGAACGAGCGGAGGAATCCGCCCCAGAATCCTGCACTGGTGTAATTAATCCCGAAGAAGTGCAGAATCGTCTGCGGGAGACTCATAATCGACATAGCGAAGATAATAGGCATTACCCCCGACATAGCGACTTTAATCGGAATGTGTGAGCTTTGCCCGCCGTACATTTTCCTGCCGACCTGCCGTTTTGCGTACTGCACGGGAATCCGTCTTTCCGCATTGGTCATCAACACTACGAAGGCAATCATAGCAACATAAATCAGAAGAATCAGCGGTACAAACACAACGTGCTGCCATCTTCCCGAAGTCATGGTCTTAAACAGACCGTAAATCTCATCGGGAACCCGCGAGATTATTCCCGCAAAGAGAATCATCGAAATACCGTTGCCGATTCCTTTGTCGGTGATTTGTTCACCCAACCATATAAGCAAACTCGCGCCTGCCGTGAAACAGCCTATGATGGTAATCATAGCAAGCACGCCGCCGACACCGGAGGTATGCGTAATCGCCGAACTGCCCGGCCCGTCAATTTCCATTCCGTAAAGGGCGAAATAAAACGCAGTCGCTTGGAAAACCCCTATACCCAGGGCAAGACATTTGATAATCTTATTGATTTTCTTCTGTCCTTCTTCCCCTTCTTTCTGCATTCGCTCAAGTGCGGGAATCGCCACCGTCAACAGCTGCGTAATAATCGAAGCGTTAATATACGGCGTGATTGACATGGCGAACAGGGTGCCTTTGTTAAGCGCACCCCCGGTAATGTTGTTCAGATAATCACCTAAAGAGCCGTCTCCGCCGAGCATCCCTTCCATCGCCCCCGGAGTAATAAACGGGACGAATATCTGTGAGCCTAAACGGAAGATTATTATGATAAAAATCGTAAAAAGAATTTTTTTACGTAAATCGGGAATTTTCCACGCATTTACAAAAACACCGAACATATTTATACTATTCCTTTCTGACAACTGCACACCGAAAATGCGTTTCATGTTTGTGCAAACGAGTTCAAAACGGTGAAACAGCCACTAACCGACAGAAGCGAAACCTTTTATATTACTTCTTGGAAGCTTCTTCTGCGCGTTTTTTAGCATTAGCATTATTCGGAACAAATTTAGCCCTGGCAGGAATCTCTTGTGCTTTTCCTCCGGCAGCTTCAATCTTCTGTTTCGCGGTCTCGGAAAACTTCGTGACCGTTACAGTCAATTTCTTCGTAAGTTCTCCCATACCGAGAACCTTGATTCCGTCCAAAGGCTTGCTAATCAACCCGGAATCAATAATTGCCTGTTCATTGACAACAGCTCCGCTTTCGAACCGTCTCTCCAAATCGCGAAGATTAACAACAGCGTATTCGGTTTTAAACGGGGCATTCGTGAAACCCCTTTTAGGCATACGTCTTGCAAGCGAAGTCTGTCCGCCCTCGAACCCCGGTCTTACACCGCCACCCGAACGCGCCCATTGACCCTTATGACCTTTTCCGGACGTTTTGCCCCAACCGGAACCGTGTCCGCGGCCAATCCGCTTTACTTCTCTATTAGAACCTTTAACAGGCGATAACTCGTGCAACTTCATGGTTATGACCCCATCCCCTTCTTAAAATACCTCTACAAGATAAGAAATCTCTTTTATTTTCCCGTTGGTAGCCGCGTTATCCGGCTGTTCGGTAACATCACCGATTTTCTTCAAACCGAGTGACTTCGCCGTCGCAATGTGGGAATCCTTGCGCCCGATTAACGACTTTACAAGTTTGATTTTTTTCATATTCTTCTCCCCTTTTCAAGCGACCTACCGCCGACGAAATCCGCCGAATCATCGTTCGCCCTTGTTCGCCCTCGTTATGCTTTCGCAGTAAGAATCTGCTTAACGGTCTTTCCTCTAAGTTGCGCAACTTCTTCCGCACATCTCATCGCTAACAGACCCTGCATAGTTGCCCTCACAACATTACACGGATTGTTCGAACGCAGACATTTAGTCCGAATGTTCTTGATTCCCGCAGCTTCAACCACCGCACGAACCGAACCGCCCGCAATAACCCCCGTACCTTCGGGTGCCGGCTTCAGCAGAACTTCCCCCGCACCGTACTTGCCCACGAATTCATGAGGAATAGTGCCGCCTTTAAGGGTGACCTGCACCAGATTCTTTTTAGCGTCTTCGATTCCTTTGCGAATAGCGTCCGGAACTTCGTTGGATTTACCCATTCCGAAACCAACGACCCCATTACCGTCACCTACAACCACTAACGCGGAGATTTTCATAATCCGTCCGCCTTTAACGGTTTTAGAGACACGTTTAATATTTACCACCTTTTCGGTGAGTTTGTAATCATTTGCGTTTAATAAAGCCATAATGCTACTCCTGTATAGGAATCAGAATAATTACTCACTATTTATTCACTATTCCTTTATTAATTATTACCTAGAATTGAAGTCCGCCTTCGCGCGCACCTTCAGCCAAAGCCGCTACTCTTCCGTGATAGACGTAACCCGAACGGTCGAACACAACCTCACTCACGCCGATTTTCTTGCCTTTTTCGGCAATCGCCAAACCGACTTTTTTCGCCGCATCAATGTTACCGCCGTAATCAGAAAACCCTTTTTCGGCAGTAGAAGCCGCACAGACAGTCACACCCTTGTCATCATCGATGAGTTGAGCGTACATATGATTCGCCGAACGAAAAACGTTCAAACGCGGACGTGCAGCCGTTCCGCTGATTTTTCCCCGCACACGTTTATGGCGACGAACTCTGCTTTCGTTTTTGTTGATTTTTTTAATCATAACTCACCTCTTAATGCCTATTTCTTACCTTTGCCGGCTTTTCCTTCTTTACGTCTGACAACCTCATTCACGTATCTTACACCTTTGCCTTTATACGGTTCAGGCGGACGAATCCCGCGGATTTCGGCAGCGAACTGCCCGACTTTCTGGTTGTCTATGCCGTTAACTATAATTCTGTTGGTTCCGACTACTTCGGTCGTTATGTCATCGGTATCCGAAACAGTCACCGGGTGAGAGAAACCCAACGTCAAATCGAGAATCTTGCCGTTCTTCTGGCAACGATACCCAACCCCTTGAATCTCAAGCTCTTTTTTAAATCCGGTGGTGACTCCCGTCACCATGTTATTGAGCAAAGTCCTGGTCAACCCATGAAGCGAGCGGTCTTCTTTGCTCTGCGATTCCGGTACGACCGTCAAAACCCCGTTATCGAGGTTGATTTTCATCGACGGCTTGAACTCCCGGCTCAGGGTGCCTTTCGGGCCCTTGACCGTTACGTTGTAACCATCTATCTTCACATCTACTCCCGCAGGAACGGTAATAGGATTTTTACCTATACGTGACATATCAAAATTTCATTCCTTTCAGTTGTTGCGTCTTCTGTCACCAGACAAAAGCAAGAACTTCTCCGCCGACGTGTTCGGCCCTCGCTTTTCGGTCGGTCATAATCCCTTTGGAAGTTGACACAATAGCGATTCCGAGACCTTTCATAACCTTCGGCATTTCGCGTGAACCGGAGTAAATCCGCAATCCCGGTTTGGAAACCCTGCGCAATCCGGTTATGACTTGCTTCCTGCCCTCGGTATATCTCAAGGTAATCCGAAGAATCCCCTGCTTGCTGTCCTCAATAATTCTGAAGTTCTTTATATATCCCTCATCCTGCAAAATTTGAGCAATCTGCTTTTTTTCATTAGAACAAGGAATATCGACAATCGGATGCTTTGCCGAATTGGCATTACGTATTCTCGTCAGCATATCTGCAATGGTATCAGTAACCATCATGATTTTTCCCTCCTACTTGTGTAATCTTTCGTTTAGCTTGACTTACCAAGACGCCTTCTTCACGCCCGGAATTTGTCCCTTGTACGCCAATTCTCTAAAGCAGATTCTGCAAATCCCGAATTTACGTAAATAGGCGTGGGGTCTTCCGCAGATTTTGCAACGGTTGTATGCCCGTGTTGATGCCCGCGGTTTGCCGAGTTGTTTCGCAATAATCGCGCGTTGCTGTTTAGCAACCATTGATTTCTTAGCCATTGATTATCCCCCCTGCTTTGCGAACGGCGCACCCATCTGGGTGAGCAATTCCCGCGCTTCTTCATCGGTGTTTGCCGTGGTAACGAAGTTTATATCCATTCCCCTGATGGTGTCAATCTTATCATACTCAATTTCAGGGAAAATCAGCTGCTCTTTTATTCCTACCGAGTAATTTCCCCGACCGTCAAACGAGTTGGGGTTAATCCCCCTGAAGTCCCTTACACGCGGTAAAGCAACGTTGAACAACCGGTCAAGAAACTCATACATAATCTTATCCCGAAGGGTAAGCTTAACCCCGATTGGGTTGCCTTCACGAAGTTTGAAGTTTGCCACCGACTTCTTTGCTTTACAGACAACCGGCTGCTGTCCGGCAACCGCCTTCAAATCTTTCATAATGCTGTCAATGATTTTCGGGTTGTCTTTTGCATCACCGCAGGCAACGTTAATGGTGATTTTCTCAATCCGCGGAACCTGCATAACACTCTTATACTCGAACTTCTTATAAAGAGCCGGAACAACCGTTTCCTTGTAATACGTTTTAAGTCTTGCCATTGTGAACTCTCCTTAAATTAGGGACGCAGAGAAAACTCCCCCTACGACTCCCCCTTTATCTAACTACCCCGCTCGGCAACTCTTCAAGCTGCCTGCCATCAAGCGAAGCCTGCCGCATCGCAGCTCTCGTTATGCTTTTCTTCAAGCTGCCTGCCGTCGGGCGAAGCCCGCCGCACCGCAGCTCTCGTTATGCTTTATGCTTACAGATTCGCGCCGCATTTCTTGCAGATTCTGACTTTTTTAGTCTCGCCCTTGACTTCTTTAAACGAATGACCAACCCTGGTGGGTTTATCGCATTTCGGGCAAACGACTTGAACCTTGCAAGCGTAAATCGGAGCTTCCGCATCGATTATGCCGCCGGGTTCGCCCATTCTTTTAGGCTTGACGTGCTTTTTGACTTTGTTAATACCTTCGACAATAACTTTGCCTTCTTTCGGGCTCACTTGAACAACCTTCCCGGTTCTGCGTACGCCCGGTTTCGTGAACTTGTCCTTGTATTTTCCCGTTAAAAGAACAACGGTATCACCTTTTTTTACGTGTAAACTCATTATAACACCTCCGGCGCGAGCGAAAGAATCTTAACGTATTCCTTCTCTCTCAATTCGCGTGCTACCGGCCCGAAAATACGAGTCCCCCTGGGGTTCTTATCTTCTTTTATAATGACCGCAGCGTTCTCGTCGAAACGAATATATGTTCCGTCTCCTCTGCGTATTCCCGCAGTCGAGCGAACGATTACACATCGAACGACTTCACCTTTTTTCACCGTGCCGCCGGGATTGGCTTTCTTGACCGAAGCGACAATCACGTCTCCGACACCGGCATATCTCCTGCGAGTACCGCCCAACACCCGAATACACATGATTTCCTTTGCACCGGTATTGTCAGCGATTTTAAGCCTCGACTGCATTTGTATCATTTTCTTACTCTCCCTCGACTAATCAATTGACGCGGGCAAATCCCGCCACCCATGAGAATCCGACAAAAGCTCGTTTTACTTACTTCGCTCTCTCGATTATTTTCACAAGTCTCCACCGCTTTTCTTTCGAAAGCGGACGCGTTTCCATAATTTCGACTGTATCGCCGATGTTACAGGTATTCTCTTCATCATGCGCCTTGAACTTAACGGTACGTTTCACCGTCTTTTTGTATAGCGGGTGACGAACGCTGTCTTGAATCTCAACAACTATAGTTTTATCCATTTTGTTGCTGGAAACCTTACCAACCCTTGTTTTCCTCAAATTTCTCGAAACCGTTGAAATAGCCATATATTCTCTCCGCCCCCTAACCGTTTACTACACTCGCGAGTTCGCGCTCGCGCTGTATAGTCTTGATTACGGCAATTTGTTTTTTAACCGCTTTGATTCTCATAGGATTGTCAAGCTGATTCACCGCAAGTTGAAACCGCAGATTAAAAAGCTCCTGCTTCAACTCGGTGACTTGCTTTTCAAGCTCTAACTCGGAAAGTTCTCTGAATTCTTTTACATTTTTCATTATTCATCGACCTCCTCAACCGCTTGCGTTTCCCTCTTGATAAACTTACATTTAACAGGAAGTTTGTGCATCGCCAAACGCATAGCTTCTCTTGCCGTTTCTTCCGGAACGCCGGCAATCTCAAACATGACCCTGCCGGGTTTCACGACCGCTACCCAATATTCGGGAGAACCTTTACCTGAACCCATTCGGGTTTCAGCAGGTTTCTCGGTGACGGGTTTATGCGGGAAAATCTTTATCCAAACCTGACCGCCACGCTTGATATAACGTGTCATAGCAATACGTGCCGCTTCAATCTGGTTGGACGTAATCCACGACGGCTCTAAAGCCACCAATCCGAAATCGCCGTAGCTGACTGTGTTTCCGCGGGTCGCTTTGCCCTTCATGCGTCCGCGCTGTTGCCGTCTATATTTAACTCTTTTAGGAATTAACATTTCTAATACCCCTTTTCAACTGACTTGTGCTCAACCACGTTTGAGACCGGGAATTGTACCCTTCAAGCGACCGACTTATTCTTCTGAAGCAGGCGAAGCAGGTGCTGCCGCTTCGGGAGCTGCCGCAACCGGTGCCGGTTTCGGAACAGAAGGTGCGTTCCTGAATCCGCCTTGCGGTCTCGGCCCTTGTGGTCTGTCATCGCGATTGCCGCCTCTGAATCCGCCTCTGTCACCGCCGCCGAATCCTCTTCCGCCTCTGTCACCGCCCGGACGACGTTCATTCCTGTCGCCTCTCGGACGTTCGTCACGGCGTTTCTTGCTTCTTTCGGCGATTTGACGCTGTTTCGCGCCGGCTTCACCTTTAAGAACCTCACCCTTATAAATCCAGACTTTTACACCGATAATTCCATAGGTGGTTTTAGCTTCGACTGCAGCATAATCGATATCCGCACGCAATGTATGAAGCGGAATCGTGCCTTCGTGATAACTCTCGGAACGTGCGATTTCCGCACCGCCCAATCTACCCGAAACCATGGTCTTAATTCCGTGCGCCCCTGCGTCCATCGTACGTTTAATGCAGGATTTCATGGCACGTCGGAAAGAAGTACGCATCTCAAGCTGGCGCGCAATGTCTTCCGCAACCAGACGAGCGGTAAGGTCTATTTCCTTAATTTCGACTATATTAAGATTAACCGGTTTTCCGTTGGTGATTTTCTCAATCGCCGTACGAATCCGCTCAATTTCCGCACCTTTTTGACCGATTAACAATCCCGGTCTGGCGGTATGAACGAAAACCTTGATTTTCGTAGCATCGCGTTCAATCTCGACATTCGCAATACCCGGTTTCATCGGAACAGGCGACTTGTCTGAAGAATAAGTCTTGTTAAAAAGATATTTGCGGATTTTATAATCCTCAACCAAAGTATCCCCGAAATCTTTTTTTCCTGCAAACCAGCGAGAATCCCAATCTTTAATTATACCGACTCTCAATCCGTGCGGATTAACTTTCTGACCCATTTATACACTCTCCTTCAAGACTAACGTAACGTGTGATGTTCTTTTGAAAATCCTGTGTGCCCGTCCGTGGTCTTTAGGCCGGATTCTCTTAAGAGTAACCCCCGCACCGCAGTAACATTCCGAAATAAAGCACTCCGACAAATCCATGTCGTTATTGTTTTCGGCATTTGCCATGGCAGATTGCAATAACTTCAAAAGCGGCTCACTTGCGGCTTTCGGAGTATGCTTCAGTATAGCAATAGCTTCCCTGCACTTCTTGTCACGAATCAAGTCAAGCACAATCTTGACTTTCCGCGGCGAAATGCGAATATACTTAAGTTCAGCCACTACAACGCTTTTATCTTTAGCCTCGGCTCTCGCTTCGGTTCTTGCTTTAGATTTAACGCTCATCTTAACTCTCCTTAACTCTCCCTACCTCTTCGTGGTCTTGCCCCCGGCATGACCCCTGTAAGTCCTCGTCGGTGCGAATTCACCTAATTTATGTCCGACCATATCTTCGGTAACATAAACAGGAATGTGTTTTCTTCCATCATGAACCGCAAAAGTATGACCTATGAAATCGGGAAATATAGTACTCGCACGACTCCATGTTTTAAGAACCTTCTTTTCTTGTGCTTCATTCAACGCTTTGACGCGTTTCAACAGCACTTCTTGAACATATGGCCCTTTTTTAACGCTTCTGCTCATAATTTCTCCTTCATCGTTTCAAGCGGACTGCTCATCGGCAAAGCCTACTTCTTACCGCGACGTTTTACAATAAATTTATCCGAACTCTTCTTCTTACGGGTTTTGTAACCCAGTGCAGGTTTTCCCCAAGGAGTAACCGGTCCCGGTCTTCCTATGGGCGATTTACCTTCACCACCACCATGCGGGTGGTCACACGGGTTCATTACCGAACCCCTAACCGTAGGCTTGATTCCCATATGACGAACCCTACCCGCTTTACCCAGATTCACGTTTCCGTGGTCGGGATTTGATACGGTTCCGATTGTCGCCATGCAGTTTGCCGGAACATTACGCAACTCACCGCTGGGCAACCGGAGCAGAGCCATGTTGTTTTCCTTCGCCATAAGCTGTGCCGAATTCCCTGCGCTGCGAACCAACTGAGCACCTTTACCGGGATAGAGTTCAATGTTATGAACAACCACACCCAAAGGCATATCAGACAATTTCATCGCATTACCGATTTTAATGTCCGAACCCACGCCCGCTCTGACTATGTCACCGACCTTCAACTTGTCGGGAGCGATTATATAACGCTTCTCGCCGTCTTCGTACTGAACCAATGCTATGAACGAAGTGCGGTTCGGGTCATATTCAAGCGTCATAACGGTTGCGTCCATATCGAGTTTATTACGCTTAAAATCAATGATTCTGTATTTTCTTCTGTTACCGCCACCTTTGTGTCTTACGGTGATTTCCCCGCCCGCGCTACGCCCTGCGTACTTTTTCAGCGGTTTAAGCAGACTCTTCTCGGGCTTAACTTTGGAAAGCCCCGAATAATCCACCACAGACATCCCCCGACGACCGGGAGTGGTCGGTTTGTAAAATTTAATCGCCATTTCGGCCTCCTAAACATCTTTCAAACTAAGCAAACTAAGCAAACTAAGCAAACTAAGCAAACACCGGAATTTAAATCCGGACTTTAAACCATGCCGTCAAAAAACTCAATTGTCTTCGAGCCTTCCGCCAAGGTCACGATTGCTTTCTTCCAAGCTGCGGTGTACCCTGCAGTACGACCCTGTCTGCGAAACTTGCCCCTGACGTTCATGGTGTTGACCTTATCGACTTTCACACCGGTAAACAACGCTTCGACCGCCTTCTTAATCTCAATTTTATTGGCTTTTTTAGCTACCTTGAAAGTATACTTTCCTTGAGCCAGATTATCAGTCGCTTTTTCGGTAATAACCGGACTGATTATAATATCTTGAGGAACAAACAGCATTATGCGTACACCTCCTCGATTTTAGCTACCGCGTCTTTAACCACAATCAGTTTATCATGGTTGAGAATATCATAAACACAAAGCGTGTTCACCTGCGTAGTCTTCACACCGGGAATGTTCGATGCACTCTTGATAATCTTCTCGTTGACAGAATCAAGAACCACCAAAGCTGAATTCCAACAGGTGCGCGTAACTTCTTGTCCGGCTTTCTCACCTTTCTTGACAGTCACCCTCTTCTGATATTCAAGATGCGGTTGCAATGTCTTAACAATCGTTTTAGTCTTGAACTCGTCCATTTTCAACCCATCAAGAACAAGCATTTCGGTTGCCGCAACTTTCGACGACAACGCCGACTTCATCGCAATCCGACGAACTTTCTTATTAAGAGAATACCGGTAACTCCTCGGTTTCGGACCTAAAGCCACTCCGCCGTGTCTCCAGTGAGGGGCTCTGGTCGAACCCTGTCTCGCACGTCCCGTTCCCTTTTGCCGCCACGGTTTTTTACCCCCGCCTTGGACTTCGGTTCTGGTCAACGTCGATTGCGTCCCCTGACGCTGATTCGCAAGATAATTAACGACCGCCGCGTGCATAACCGCCTCGTTCGGTTTAATACCGAAAACGTCGTCATTAAGCGTTAACGTAGAAGTTTCCTTCCCCGCCATATCGTAAACTTTGACATCTGCCATTTATATCACCCCTATCACTTACTCATCTAAAGTGCCTTCACGGCATCTGTAATGCACACAAAACCGCCGTTCGGACCCGGAATAGCACCCTTGACCGCAATAAGGTTGTTTTCACTGTCAACCTTAACAACTTTCAGATTCTGAACCGTAATTTTATCCGTTCCCATATGACCCGGCATCTTCTTGCCTTTGAAAATCCTCGAAGGACTCGAACAAGCCCCCATCGAACCCGCATGTCTGTGTACCGGCCCCGAACCGTGCGTTTCCTTGATTCTCGACGTTCCGTGGCGTTTGATTGTCCCCTGGAAGCCTTTACCCTTGCTGATTCCGCTGACATCGACGATTTCCCCCGCTTCAAACACATCAGCTTTAAAAACGTCTCCAACCGCCACACCGGAAATATCGCTGAACCTAAACTCGCGCAGCGTCCTTTTAAAAGGAACATCATTCTTCTTGAAATGCCCTTGCTTCGGTTTGTTCACCCTTTTAGGAGAAACATCTCCGAACCCCATTTGAACCGCCTCATATCCGTCGTTGTCAACCGTTTTCTTCTGAACCACAACGCATGGGCCCGCTTCAACTACCGTTACGGGAATAACCTTCCCGTTTTCGAAAATCTGCGTCATGCCGATTTTCTTCCCGATTAAACCTTTTTTCATTTTCGGGTCTCCCTCTCTTTTCATTCCGACTATTGGTTAGCGAGTCGGTAACCCCCAACATAGTCGTGTGTTTAACTCTTCTTAACTTATTGCCTGTAATTGCCGGGCTAGCTTTCCATCGAAATCTCAACACCGGCAGGAAGGTCAAGGCTACCCAACGCTTCCACCGTTTTATTCGTAGGACGAATTACGTCAATGAGCCGTTTATGAGTTTTAAGCTCGAACTGCTCGCGGCTGTCCTTATACTTATGAACCGCACGTAAAATAGTCACGATTTCTTTATCGGTCGGCAACGGAATCGGCCCCGCCACGCGTGAACCCGTCCGCTTCGCCGTCTCGATGATTTTGGATGCCGCCGCATCGACAAGACTATGCTCGTAACCCTTTACTTTTATTCTCACTTTTTCTTTAACTGCCATTATTAGACTCCTTAACGCACTAGTTTTCTAAAATTTTTCTGAAATTCAAAGAACTTAAAGAACTTTTAATAAAGAACTTTATTAAAGAACTTCTTGCAAAATATCGGCAACGCTTGAAATATTTTCAAGATTTTCTAACACGCTGCCGTGTGTTTCACGAAAAGGCATTTTTGCCCCCGCTCAAAAGCACGAATTGAATTATACCACACTTACCCACCAAAAGTCAACACTTTTTTCAACGAAATATTTCACAATATTTTGATTGATTTCGTTGCGTTTTTTGGTGATTATGCACAAAAACCTTAATTCGCTAGTGGTCACTCCAATTTCTACCACTACATCTTGTGATTTTGTCAGTTTTTTCAAATGCGGGGAATTTTTAGCTAAAGTTTTCCCGAAAGCGGACGATATAATACGTATTGAAGCAATAATATTTTTCGGAAAGGGGGATGTCATTATGAACATCAGCCAAATAGTAAACAACTCCATCAACTCGCAAAGCAACAACCTCCCTAAAACCGCCTCCCAGAAAACGCAGGAGAAGTCGAGTACGCTTGCCGCCGAAAACGTCGATAAGTTCGACAAGGATTCGGTAAACGTCAATCGAAACTACCAGTCATCGCCGGACAAAGCGGAATTCCTCGCAGTGCAGGGATATAAAGGGAAATCCTCACTCCAAATCAAAAACGCATTAATCGCCGATTACGTAAACGCGGCAATCACCGGTCAAGCGGGGAATGATTTTCTCGGCATGATTTTCAAACCGCGTGCATTCGCCCTGGAGGCATTTAAAGCAGCCGAAGCTACCTCCGAAAAGTATGATGATTACTGGGGTGTCGAAGCGGTAGCCGAACGGATTTTCACCTTTGCGAAGACCCTTGCGGGAGACCGGGATGATCTTTTCGATTTAATGAAAAACTCGTTCTTAAAAGGATTCAACCTCGCTTCCGGTGCGGTTAAAGGCAGACTGCCCGACATCAGCCAAAAGACGAAAGAACGCGTCCTGGAATACTTTGACGCATGGGAAGCCGAAATCAACGCCCGCAAGAATCCGCCGCCTGCCGAAACCGAGACCGAGACAGAATAATCGTTCGGTTTTTAACGACTATAATTACATGAAACCCTGTCGAATATTCGGCAGGGTTTAAATTTTATCATAATTATACCTGAAAACCCTAAACGTCTCAAGAAGAGAACAGTACTTATCCACCAGACAGACCAGCCAGGCTTCCCTGCAGGTGGGAATGTTGATAAAAGTCATCGGCCACATATGCTTGCGGATTATATTCCGCTCTTTTTTATTCAATTTGAAGCGTTTGTCGGCATTCTCCAAAGCGATTCGCGGGTGCTTGAATCCGTGGAGCTTATCCCAGTCATCATGCCAGTCATACAAGAAGAAGTCATGCAGTAACGCACCGCGTATCAAACTGGTGAAGTCCACTTTCAGCCGCAGTTTCCGCGCAAATCGGCAGGAATAATCGGCGACCGCAACCGAATGAGAGAAAACCGACACTTTCCCGTGCTGAACAAAGTTTTTCGATTTTTGCATCTCGGGTGAATCGAGGATTTCGTCTATATCTTCTTTATAAGGAATAAGGCTCTTCATTTGTCTTGTGTCCCTTCCGACTTTATTTTACTCTTGAGCGTTCGGACGTTTTTCTTTACGTTACGCTTGACTTTTCGGGCGTTCTTGCGTATATTCTGCCGTGCGATTCTGATGTTGCGCTTAAAATTTTCTTTCACGTTTTCGGCATTTTTGAACATCACATCGCGAAACTCACGAATCTGCTCGGTTCGTGCCACCCGCATAAGGAACCCCAAGAAAAGCGCGCGAAGCTGTTCCGGCGGCAGACTTTTAAAGAAACTGCGGAAATTTGTCTGCCGTCTGATTTGGATTATAGCATCCGCCCCCACTATTAAAGTCATGACTATATTAATTGCATTAATAATCCGAAAATCGATTGATAAAACCACCGATGAGACCCGCTCATACAAGAAGTAGGTCTGAAAAAGTGCCAAAACGCCGAAGAAAAGCGACGACACAAGGGAAATCCTATTCTTGTAAGTGAACTTGTAAGTCAGTTTAAGGGTGCTGTAATCCCAAAACTGCTTCTTGAAAATACGTTCAAGCGCGCTGCCCACCATGTATTCGAGGAGGGTCGCAAGCGACATCCCCACGAAAAACACCAAAAACACATTAAGCCAAGCGTTCCCGAAAGCGGATTTAAGCGGCAGTCCGACTAAAGCGAAGAGGATTCCCCCCGCCCCGTAAATCGGAATATACGGCCCGTTTAAGAATCCCCTGTTAATCAGACCCTTATGATTGATTGATTCAACCGTGCTTTCAATCAGCCAACCCATCACGTTAAACAGGAAAAACAAAAATAACCAATACGAAAAATTCTCAATCATTATGAATCCTTTAATGCAGGTCAACGAAAGACAAAAACTTTCGTTGCCGAGTATGCTTTTTATCTTCCGGTATTTATATAGATTGGATTTACGCGCTCCCAGTCGCCGCTTCGGCTTTGAATCTCATCTAACGCATCAACAAACTCATAATACTGATTCAACATGGTTGCGGCGAGAATCTGCTCTTCCTTGCTCCCCTGCGAAAGACGCTCGAACTCTTCCGGCTCAAACTCACGGATAACGGTAATTTCATCGGTTTTTTCGTTAATAATCACCTTGAAAATCATGGTCTCATATTGAACGTCGGTCAGCTTAACCGTTGCGAACGCAACGCAGGTATATCCTTGAAACCTATTATTGACGAAAATCTCATTGAATATGATTCTCTGCGGCGGCTCTTCTTTTTCATGAAGAAAATCACAAATCGAATCGGCGGCGGTTCTTGCCGCAGACTCCTCCGACGATATATGCAACCCGAAAAAGTAGGTGTAACAAGCGAACGCACCGCCCGCCGCCCCCAGAAACACCAAAAGCGGAAACAAAATAAACATAGTCCTCGCCCCGATTCGCCGTCCTTTACCCGCAACCGCGAATCCCAATGAGTGGTCGCCGATTTTCACACCGAATTCACCGTCAAAAGCTGTGTTCGACGAATAATCCCCTCCTTGAAAAGGTGAGTTCATCCCCGACAAATCATTCGGATTAGGTGAAGCGTGCAGTTCCGGTTCAGGCGGTGGCAGAATCGGCTCATCTTCCGTCCCGAACATCTTGTTAATTTCAGAATTGTTGTTTATTTCCATGAGTGCTCCCCTCGCAATTTAATTTAGTGGGAAAAGTATAGCATTTTTATGGGAGTTTGTCAAGTCACCCTGTCAGACATTCTAAAAACACCCCCGATTCGTGTGAATCGAGGGTGTTTCGTTGCGGAGTAATATATCATCAGCTTTTATATCAGCTTTTTGATTTCTTGTTCAAGGACTTCAACAGTAACATCAGAAGAATCGAACCTCCCGCACAGCAAGCGGCGATTATAAAAGCAGGGAGCATCTTTGCGGCATTTTCGACTACGTACACCGTTTCATCGGCAGCGATTTCACCCGCGGCACGGAGTGCTTCGGTATGAAGCAGATTCGCTTCATTAACCCGATTCATGAAGATTCCCGCAATTTGACTGGCGGCAATCGCACCACTGCCGAACCCCAAAAGAACGAACCCGTAATTGGTCGCAAGGTGTTTCGGCCCGAAGATATCAGCGGTCAGCGACGGGAAGTTACTCAAGAATCCGCCGTAGAAAAATCCGAACAGCGCGACCGCAACAAAAATGAACATACCCTGCGCGGCATCCAGGCAAAGTGCCAGAATCGCCGAACCCGAAAGCAAAACAATCAGGGTGTTGAGCCTGCCTAACTTGTCCGATACAATCCCCCAAACTAACCTGCCTGCCGAGTTAAACAGCGAAATCGCTATAACACCGATTGCCGCAGTACCGGGTTCGAGTCCTTTTGCAATCGCATAGGGTTTTGCGTAATTGATTACCATCAATCCGCCCAAACAAGCCAACGCAAACGACAACACAATGA
>WRKZ01000023.1 GCA_009777835.1 Oscillospiraceae bacterium
TGGATTTCAAGCGTGTCGAAGTTGTTTACTCTATCCACGACAATAAGATAATTAGTCGCCGAACTGTCGAAACCGAGTAACGCAGACTCAATCTGTGATGGGAAGACGTTGACCCCTTTTATAATCAGCATATCGTCGGTACGGCCTTGTGGTTTCATCATGCGAACAAGGGTTCTGCCACATTTACAGGTTGTATAGTCGAGACGGGCGATATCCCGTGTTCTATACCGCATTAACGGAAAAGCCTCTTTCGTGATACACGAGAACACCAACTCGCCTTGTTCGCCCGGAGGGAGGACTTCCAGTGTGTCCGGGTCGATTATTTCGGGAACAAAATGGTCTTCACATACGTGCATTCCGCATTGGGCGATACATTCGCATGAGACCGACGGCCCTAAAATCTCCGACAGCCCGTAAATGTCGTAGGCTTTGATTCCCAACCCCTTCTCGATTTCACTGCGCATTTCTTCTGTCCAGGGTTCAGCCCCGAAAACCCCCGCTTTTAATTTCAGTTCATCTTTGCTTATTCCGTTTTCTTGCATTAACTCAATTAAGCTAATCGCGTAAGACGGAGTCATACAAACAATTGAGCTGCCGAAGTCCCTGAACATCTCCAACTGACGGAGACTGTTACCGGCAGATGCGGGAATAGTTACCGCACCGAGTTTTTCCGCACCGTAGTGCATGCCGAGTCCGCCTGTGAACAATCCGTACCCATAGGCAACGTGTACGAAGTCATCCTTGCTTCCTCCGACGCTCACAAGTGAACGCGCCGCACACTGCGCCCATAAGTCGATGTCGTTTGCGGTATAGCCGACCACCGTTTGCTTGCCGGTTGTCCCGGAAGAAGCGTGAATCCGCACCACTTCGCTCAAGGGGACGGCGAACATTCCGTACGGATAGGAGTCGCGCAGGTCTTGTTTCTCGGTGAAGGGCAATTTTGATAAATCGGCAATCGTCTTGATATCGTCGGGTATGATTCCCGCTTTCTCCATTTTTGCGCGATAGGGTTTCACGTTTTCGTAGACTTGACGGATTTTTTGTGATAATCTGAACGACTGCAGTGCTTCTAATTCGTGTCTTGGCGCAGTTTCGATTTCTTTGATATAGTAGTTCATACAAATTTCCTTTCCGTTTAATTAATTTTTTTGCCGCAATACGGGCAGAAGTGCTGTTTTTCCGATTTTTCTTTTGCTTTTCGCTTTTTATAAGCGATTTCAACGAATCCCGATGAAATTATACCGGTCGGAATTGCGATTATCGCGATGCTCAATAGCGCAAAAACCGAACCCAGTAGCTTTCCCCAAATCGTAACCGGATGAATGTCACCGTATCCGATAGTTGTCAAGGTCGTGACCGACCACCACAGTCCCGAAAGTACGTTCTTGAATACATCCGGCTGGGCGTTTTTTTCGCAGACATACATTAAAGAGGAAGAAATAATCATCAATATAATAATCAACGACATTGCCGACAATAATTGTGAGGATTTCTTTTTGAAAACCTGCTCAATCTCTGATAAAATTCGCCTATAGCCTTTTGCGTTGAGAAACATGAAAACCCTAAACAGTCTGAATACGATGAACACACCCGCATCAATATCAACCACAAGTTGAAGATAAAACGGCATAATTGCCAGGAAATCCACAATCATAGTGAAAGTGAAGGCATGACGCAAAGCGGCTTTGAAGGGGGAATATTGCTTATAGATTACGTTTGCTGTCCACAGCCGCAGAAAATATTCGAGCGTGAAGATTGCCAAGAATACAGTTTCGACAACATAGAAAATGCGTAACGCTTGCGGTGAGTTCACAGTCGAGCCGAGCACGATAATCAAAAAGTTAAGCAAAATGAATGAAATGATTAACCAGTCAAAAATAATGCTTGCTGTATCGCGACGTTTATGTGGTTGTATAATTTGAAAAATTCTCCGCTTAAACGTCACCGGTTTTTTACCGGAATTATTCATACTGTTATAGAATTCCTCCCGAATTCAAATGCCTTTAGGTTACATTCCAACGCCACAGGAGGGGAACACGCACGAATAGCTTCAATCCACAACTTCTCTTCGAATCCGAGCTCGCGGGATAAGCTACCCATCATCACGACGTTGACCGAGCGCGGACTTCCTGCTTTTTCGGCTAATTCCAGGGCATCAAGTGAGACTACCCCGACCCCTGCCGACTCGATTTTCCCGACGATGTCTTGATTATATTGCGTCGCACCCGTGATTACCGGCATAGGGGGGAGTTTTTGTGTGTTAATCAACATTTTTCCGCCCTTTGCCAAATACGGAAGCCAACGCGCCGCCTCCATTTGTTCAAATCCCACGATGTAGTCGGCTTCACCGGTATCAACGATAGGGGAATGAACCTTGTCGCCGTATTTGACATAGGTTGTTACTGAACCGCCGCGCTGGCTCATTCCGTGGACTTCACTTACTTTTGTGTCGAACCCTTGTTCAAGTAAAACGTGACCTACAATTCTCGAAGCGAGTAACGTGCCTTGTCCCCCGACTCCGACGAACATAATAGAAGTAGTTTTCATAGCAAATATTCCTTTCCCGGCTGTGTCGAGCAGCCTGCTGTCGGGCAAAGCCCGCCGCACCGCTGCTTTTCTTTTGCGAACATAATAGAAGTAGTTTTCATGAATTTTTCCCTCCTGTAAATGCCCCGAACTTGCATGCTTTCGAACACACGCCGCACCCAACGCACAACGTTTGATTGACGGTTGCTTTCTTATCCGTGAAACTGAGTGCAGGACAACAGATTTTCAAGCAGATTTTACAGCCGGTACATTTTTCGGGAGTGACCTGCAACGGTGGTTTTTTCTCGAAAGTCTTAAGCAGGGAACAGGGTTTTCTTGCTATTATAACGCTTGCCTCGCCCGCTTCTAATTCTTGTCGAATTATCCGCTCACATTCTTCTATATCGCCGGGGTTGATTACCGTTACACGATTGACCCCACAGGCTTTGCACATAAGCTCTAAATCAATTGAAGGGGCAGAATTTCCATATATATCTCGACCGTTCGCAGGGGTGTTCTGACCGCCCGTCATTCCGGTAATGGAGTTGTCGGCGATAATCACCACCGAATTGCTCTGATTATAAACGATGTTAATAAGCCCGGTTATTCCCGAATGAACGAAGGTAGAGTCACCTACAATCCCGATAGCGGGGGTTTTACCCGGTTCTTCCCCCGAACGTCTGCGTGCGATATTGAATCCGTGTAGCGCACTCACCCCTGCCCCCATACAGATACAGGTATCCATCGCCGACAGTGGAGGGGTCGCGCCGAGGGTATAGCACCCGATGTCACCGTTCACCATAACGCCGAGTTTTCCTAAAACGTAGAATAATCCCCGATGTGAACACCCTGCACACATCACAGGCGGACGAACGGTAATCGGTTCGCAGAAGTCGTTAGATTCGAAGGATTCACCCGAAACAGCTTTACGGATTATGCTTTGCGAATATTCGCCTATCCGAGGAAAAACTTCCTTCCCTTTGACTTCAAGCCCGATTGCTTTACAATGCTGTTCGATAATCGGGTCCATCTCTTCAGCGATGTAGAGGGTTTTGACTTTTTCGGCGAATTTCTTTATAAGTTCGGTCGGTAACGGATTCACCATTCCGAGTTTGAGGTAGTTGGCTTTATCTCCCAACGCTTCTTTCGAATACTGATAGGTTGTCCCTGCACAAATTATTCCTATGTCGGAGTTATTGTCTTCGATTACGTTCAGCGGGGTAACTTCGGCGTATTCGGCGAGTTTGCGTTCTCTTTCGTCTACGACCACTCGTCTTCCTCTGGCAAAAGCGGGCATCATCACGAACTTCGCCGCGTCTTTCTTATAATCGGGGAGTTTACGTTCGACACGTTCGTTTAGCTCAACGATTCCTTGTGAGTGGGAAATCCGTGTAGAAAGCCGAATTAATACGGGAACGTCATATTCCTCGGATAAATCATACGCCTTTTTGGTAAATTCCAGACACTCGCGGGAATCTGCCGGTTCAAGCATGAGGCATTTTGATGCTATTGCGTGACGGCGCGAATCCTGCTCATTCTGGGACGAGTGCATTCCGGGGTCATCAGCAATTGCTATGACGAGTCCGCCGCCCACACCCGAATAGGAGAAGGTGTAGAGCGGGTCGGAAGCTACGTTAAGTCCTACGTGTTTCATTCCGGTGAATGAACGTGCGCCGGCAACGCTCGCCCCTACCGCGACTTCGCATGAGACTTTTTCGTTCGGCGACCATTCGGCGTGCATAACGTCCTTGTATTGCGCCGTTGCAAAGGTGATTTCCGTGCTGGGCGTTCCCGGATAACTCGAAACAACCGTTACCCCGGCTTCGTATAAACCGCGGGCAATCGCATGATTCCCCAACATCAATGATTTTTTCGGCATAATTAAGACCATTCCTCTTTTCAATTTACTTTAAGGCACTTCTAAAAGCCCTTTAATTTACGATTTATAATCCAAAAAACAGTATAGCATATTTTTCAAAATATGGCAAGTGGTTTTTTTGGTATATATTCAGCATTAGGGCAAAAAATACTGATATTCTTTAAAATTATGAAATTATGAAAGGCATGGTTTTTATATGAAATCATTATTGAAAATATCAATCCCGACATTGCTGGTAGCGATGACTCTCTCGTTGTACTCGAGCAGCGTGAATCCCCCTAAACGCGGTTCTATAGCGGCGTATTCGCAATATGGATTCAGCGGTGAAGAAGTCGAAGCGATTCAGCGTACAATGCGTGATTGGGGGGTCTATCACGGTGAAATAACCGGATACTACGGCCCGCAAACCGAAGAAGCGGTTCGACGGGTTCAACGTCATCACGGTTTGAAGGTCAACGGAATCGCCGATAATGCGACTTTGCAGGTACTGGGTCTTGAAATCAACGAAAGCCCCATGACGGCGAGTCAGGCGGAGGTCAATCTGCTTGCACGCATGATTTCGGCAGAGGGCAGGGGTGAACCGTACGAAGGTCAGGTTGCTATAGGTGCGGTTATTATGAACCGAATCAACCATCCGTCTTTCCCGGATTCGCTGTCGGGGGTTCTTTATCAAGATGGTGCGTTCACTGCGTTGGTAGACGGTCAGTTTAATGAACCTATTGCAGAATCGGCATACTCTGCCGCACGCGATGCAATCAATGGGTGGGATCCTTCCGGCGGTGCGATTTACTATCACAACCCGAAAAAGCATAACAACGCTTTCATGAATGCGCGCCCTGTTATTACTGTAATAGGTGACCATTTGTTCTGTTCGTAGGGCTAAACAAGACGACGACACATTGCTTGATAAAAAGTTTGATAAAAAATCCCCGTTCTGTTCATTTGAACAGAACGGGGATTTTCGTTTAATTAAGCTCTGGACCAGGTCGGAGTATCAATCTCGTTAGTCATTTTGGCTAACTTCTTGAGGATTTCGAGAACGTCGGCAATGCCGGGTTCGCCTTTATCGTAGCTTGCCAATGTGATGATTGCGTTGTTCCAGTTACTGCTGTCTTTAGGAGTGATGGTTGAATTCATTTTTGCCAGATATTTCAGAATTTCGAGTGCGTCGGCAATAGTTACCGTGCCGTCACCGTTAGCATCTCCTCGAATTATAACAGCTTGTTTGTCACGGGTTTCGAGTTCGGTGCAATTTTGGCAATTTCTGCGTTCAAGTGCAGGATTTGTCGGGTGGGTATACCATTCACCGAAAACGTGGACTCCGGTAGCTTCCGCACCCTGACGGGTATCGACTACCGTGCAACCTTCATGAGTACAGGTTCTTGACTCTACTCCTCTTGCAACACAGGTCGGGGCGGTTGTCTGAACCCATGTTCCGGCATGACCTAACGGTGCAGCACCGCGACGAGTTTCGTTCGCGCCGCATCCCGGACGAGTGCAGGTTCTGGAGTCTGCGCCGTATTTTTCGCAAGTGGGAGCAGTGGTTTGATTCCATTCGCCGTCATGACCCAAAGCCGGTATAGTCTCGATTTTTGTTGCTCCGCAGTTTTTGTCGCAACCGAGTTCGCGTTTACCGGGGGTTGTGCAGTCGGGAGATGAAATATCGGTCCAAGTTCCCGTGAAAGTATGGTCGCAGATGTTCATCAAGGTGAGTTCCAGGTTGAAATGCAGGTCACTACTGCTTGCCGAGTTGTTTCCGACTACAGCGGTGAGTACATTTTGACCGGGTTTGAGAGCTTCTTTCAGATTAGTCAAGCTCGCTTCGTGTGACGATTCACCGAGGGAAGCCGGCCCGTAATCGGAGTTAATGTTGAAGCTTATGATGTTGGGGTTGATGTTCAAACCACTGTAGTTGTTCCAGTCAAGTGCGGTTCCGATTGGAACGAACGCCCCACCGGAGGTCGGCTGAACAGTGTTGAAACGATAAACTTCGATTCCGTTGATGTACAGAATCAAGCTGTCATCGATATCGTGTCGCCCTATGATGTGGGTTACGTCATTCTCAAAGTCGAAGTCTTCGGGCAGTTCAAATCCCCTCTTGAAATAGGTGAAGGTGTGGTTGGTCGCACCCCTTTCACTCGGGCCGTTTCCTGCAGGGATAATCGTATTGAGTCTTCCTACGCGTGCTGCGTCGGTTCCGAAGCCTATTCCGCTTTTTGCGAGAGTCCAACCTTCCAGTGCGGTTAAGTCGAACGCTTCGTCAAAGAACTCGGCATTTCTTCTGCCGTAGTAGTGGTATTCATCGCCGAATTCCACGACAAAAGTGTCTTGGTCGGAAGGTGCGAGCGTGAGAGAGATTCCCAAAGGAACGTTGTTGGTGTTCGTGATTTCCTTGATTCCCGTGTTGAGCATAACCGTTCCGAGAATATCGCGGACATCGGGATTAGCGGGGTCATAGCTTGATAAATCCCACTTGATGGTTGCGTAATATTGGTATAAATCTTCTATGGTGTCTTGGTCGGTTACGATTTTTACTGCTGCGGGGAGAAGTTGTTCGAGCTTTGATTTGGGCATTCCCGAATCTAAGTCGATATCCGCCAGTTCGATTTCGTCGATACTGACCAGGTTGGGCAGTGCGCGCTCTTGTCCTCTGATTTGTACTTCAAAAGGTTGGGTGTAGAGTGCACCGTAGCTTCTGTGTGCGACAGTCGCACGGACATAGCTGTAAATGGACAATTGATGCTCTTTCAGGTCGAGGGTTTTGCCCCTGTGGACTCTGATTCCGTCTGCATACCAGTCAATGAAAGCGATGGCACTGTTGTCGATGGCTTCGACTGCGCCGTTTGTATGGGTAATTTCGGCGTCGATGGTGATGATAGCGTTTTCGTTGTCAACCCTGATTCCGGTGATTTCAGGTACCGGCATTTCGAGGACTTTTCTGGTAGCATCGTATCTGCCGGTTCCGGGAATGGTGTTCGCATCCCAGTCCCACTGGTTGATTCCCGATGGGTAGATTCTGTACTGACGGTCAACCCGCGAGAATGCGAAGAATGAACCGTTATCCATAGCGTACCGGGTTTCATTCAAGGAGAGTTCCGGCATTACTAAAAGGTTGTAGGAGAATCCGATTGCCGCATTTGAGTGAGAGTCATCGTTGGAAGTTCCGAATGTAGGAACACCATGCGGCATATTAACCGAGAGAACGTTGTCCCACAGTACTCTGTCGGCTTGGCTTTCGGTATCGAACTTGTTGATGATTTCCATTAAGCTGAGTAATTGGTGGTTTTCTCTGTAAACGTCAGCGTAAGGCATATAATTCGCCGGGTTGTTCGCTATAGCGAATGCTAAATTCCACGGCGTTTCCCACTGTGAACCGGTGTAACGCCCCGGGTGGTTGATTTGAATGAGTGAACCATTGGTTTCGTCGTTGACTCTTGAAACCAACTCAGCGATTTCAGTCCGTTCGGAGTGAATGAACGACCAGTAGGTGTTGACGTGGTGTCCGGTCGGTCTTTGCGTAATATCTGCAAAGTTCATGCTGGAGTGTTCGTTTCCTCCGGGAATGAAAATCATTCCGTTTCCGTCACGACCTTCACCTCTGCCCATTTCTTCGATTCTTTCACGAGTCATCGCCCCTATGCGAACGTCATCGGGGGTAATGGTGGTGTAGCTGTGGTCGGTGAACGCCTGGATATTGTATCCCAGTGCATAGTGCTGTTCTGCCGATTCCGCAGTGGAGTTCGCACCGTCCGAGTTGAGGGTGTGGGTGTGGAGTGCGGCTTTGTACTGCGCGAAGGTATCCCAGTCAACGTGGGAATATGGGCTTGTGATTGTGTACATGATGTTCGGGTTTGCCTGGATTGCGTTTACGTCTACCGTAAATTCGGTATAAATCGAAGGGTCTACCACCGATGAAACTCTTATTGTGGCTTTTCCTTCGCTGAACGCTCTGACTGTAGCTCCGGTAACGGTCGTGCTTGAACCGGTGCTGGAAGTAAACTTTTCGATTTCGGTAATTGCCCGTGCAACTTCGTTATCGTCGGATTCCCAGGTGGTATTCGTGTTTGTGGTGAAAGATGCAATCGAGTGGAGTTTAACCTGCGGAGCATCCAGTTTGTAGGTTCCGCGTTGATTAATCGTCGGTTTTTGTTCTGTTAATGATTCGATTCCTACTATGAGTGAGGTAAGGCGTGGTTGCTCATACTTTTGGATTCCGCTGACGAGCCTTGCGTTGTTTACGGTGAATTCACCTTCACCCCAGTCGGTTTCGCCCCAGATTCCGTGAGGAATCCAACGGATTTGTAAATCATCCGCTTCATAGGTTTCCCGCGGGAGGATTTCCATTCTTTTGCCCGAACTTACCGGGTCGGTTTTGATTATGCTGAAGCTACGGTGAATATTGCTCCATTCATTACCGCCGTCTACGCTGTACTGCAGTCTGACATCGGAAATGCCGGATGAAGTATAATCGTAATAGAGTTTAAGTCCGTCCTGCCCCGAAACGTCAATCGATTCGATAGACTGCCCGGTGTGAGCGGTAATCGGGTCCCAGGTTTTGAGGGTTGTTTCTACTTCGGGTTCGATGGTGTTCGGGTCCATGTTGGTGAAGTATGCGGAACTGAGTTTCGACATGAATACGTCCCAGTCTTGTTCGCTTTCTTCGGGTGCACTCGGCGGTTTAGAGTGGAAGGTAATCTGGAAAGTACCGTAGAGAGCAGATGAACTGAATCCCGGGTGTCTTCCGGGTCTGGGGTCATCTCCCGCACCGGGGAACACGCGTTCCGGGAAAGCGGTGTCAAAGTCAATGACGTACCGTACTCTTCCGCCGGGAAGCTCGGTCTTCATGTCTTCAAGTCCGGGAGTGTAGCAATCCCCCGTACAGATGATTTCACCATCTTGATTCGGTACGTTGGGTTGGCAGATGTTGTCTTGACAACCAAATTCTTCATGAAGGAGGGAGTAAACCCACCAGGTCGTATCTTGGAAGTATACACCCCAGTAGTCGGGGGCTTCGTTAAATTCCAGAACCATGTATCTCGCACCGGAGGTCATTCTTGTCGGTTTGGTTCCGTAGGGATTGTCAAACAGATTGGATTCCCAACCGAGCTGTAATCCCGCCGCCCAGGTCATGTTAGGGGTCTTTTCCAACGGAAACGGGAAAACGTACATCGTACATTCGCTGCATCCGTCTTCACAGCCTTCGCATATCGGCGGATGTTCAATTCCGGGAACGTCAAACAGTCTGATGTGCTTGAAGTCTATCGAACCGCTTGTTCCGGTGGTGTCTCCCCTTACCCAACGGATATACACCTTTTCTTGACCCGAGATTTCTTTCGGGAGATATTCAATTCGTGTGTCGGCTTGAACTACGTCAATGTTTCCGCGCCGAATATTCGTCCATCTTTTGGCATCCAAGCTGTATTGGAGCAACAGCCCTTGAGGGGCGGAGCTTCCGTTTTGCTTTACTTCATACTGTAAAACTAAGTCTTCGAGTCCGATTGTGCTGAACTCTAAATAAACATAGTTATCGTTGTGCACCCAACCGAAAGTCCGCAAAAATCCGGAGGTAGCGTTTTCGAGAACCATGTGTTTCGTTCCCGGGGAGGAAGTCCACGCATCGATTTCGTGGCGTTTCAGGGCGGCTGTTCCCGCCTGTGGTCCGCCGGAAGCAAGCAGCTCTTTCGCGCCTGCTAATTCGTGCGGAGTACCGGGATTGACTTCACCTACGTTTACATCGGGGTAATTCGCAGGCAGGAAATTCCATTCCGCAACCGGGTCGGTGAATTTTTCGTCCGACGGCGTGATTGTGAAGATAATCGTGCCGAGACGACCGAATTCGTTCTGGCTTCCGCCGCCGCGGTTATTGCCGGCATCGTTTGCGAGGTCGTTGTTGACATTGATTATAATGTACAACTCGGTTGCGAAATCGCCGGTTTCGTCATTGTAGAGCAAATCGCTCGGAACTTGAATCGTTCCGGAGGTTTCGGTTGATGCCAGGGCATTGGTTCTTGCTAATTTACCGCTCGCAAGATTCACCGGGCTGGCGAAGGAGATGTCGGCTATTTCTTCCGCTGTTCCGGATATGTCTGTCCATGCGGTGATTCTTCTGCTGCTTCCTACTGTCTGGCCATCGCGGTAGTTGATTCTGATTAAACCGCTGCCGCCTTTAAGTACGGGAATGTCTTCTTCTGTCAAGCCGAGGTCGATTTTCATCACGTGGTTACTCGTACCTTGCTGAGTGACCGCCTCGTCCCGTGGTTCGTTGATTGACCATTCCAGTCTGATTGGTTCCGGCTCATCGCCTTGCGATGATACAATCGTTATCGGAATAGCCAGTCCGATAATCATTGTTACTGCCAGAAAAAGGGATAAGAGCCTGTTTCGTGTTTTCATATGAAAACTCCTTTCAAAAACTTAAATTCAGCGTTCCCACCGAATTATAATATTAATACAGGCTAATTATAACAGAGACACGGGGGTATTGTCAATAGTTTTTGTAAAATTTCATAAAAAACTATTGACAATACCCCGCACATATGGTAATTTTAACTAATGATTCAAATAAAAGAAAATATATTCACGCAAATTACGAAACAGCAGGCCAAAGGATACAGTCCGTTGGTTCTTGCTTTTTTGGGTGATGGTGTATATGAACTGCTGGTTCGACAAAAGCTAATCTCGAAAGCGGAATCCGTGGGTATGCCCGTGAGGAAGCTGCACTCTCAAACCGTCGAGAAAGTCCGCGCCTCATATCAAGCGAAAGGGGTACGTTCTATCGAATCGCTTTTGTCGGAGGAAGAAGCCGATATTTTAAGGCGCGGAAGGAACGCAAACTCGTATGTGCCGAAATCCGCTTCGGTCAGCGATTACCGATTGGCAACAGGGCTTGAAACGCTTTTCGGGTATTTGCATTTGATTGGCGAGCATGAGAGAATCCAAGAATTGTTCGAGGTTATATGCAATGGCTGTTAAGTCCGCAAGCAAATCGAAAAAAAAAGCAAAACGTTTTAAGCGATGGCTCAACGACATATGGATTATCATTTTCGCAGCGTTGATTTATTCTCTGGGGTTGCATTGTTTTACCGCACCCAACGGAATCGCCCCCGGAGGAATAATCGGGCTGGCTATTATCGTGAATTCCTTTACTCCGGTTTCGGTGGGGGTTCTTTACGCGTTGTTTAACGTTCCGCTGATTATACTGGGTGTTTTTTCGCTCGGGAAACGACACATGGTTAAGACACTGATTGCGGTCGCTGTCATTACCGCCGCCACCGATTGGCTTTTCGTGCGGTTTCCTGTTTATGAGGGGGATAAAATCTTGGCGGCGGTCTTCGGGGGCGTTTTCTTCGGGTGCGGATTAGGCTTGATTTACCTTCGCGAAAGCACTTCCGGCGGGATTGATATACTCAACCGAATAATCAATAAGAAACGCCCCCATTTGCGCATGGGGGTGATTATGCTTGCTATGGATGCAGTTGTTATTGCGGCGGCGATGCTTGTTTTCGGGAGTATCGAGTCGGGTTTGTACGCAATCATCGCAATTTTCGTCAGCGGGAGGGTGGTTGATATAATTCTGTACGGTAGAAAGGAAGGCAAGTTATTACTCGTTTTTTCGCCGGAACACGAGAAAATCACTCGTAAGATTCTTACCGAAGAGGGCAGGGGAGTTACTTTCTTGAAAGCGGTAGGCGCGTACTCGCGGGAAGACTCCAACGTGATTTGCTGTGCGGTTCAGAATAATCAGTATGCACGAATCAAGCGGAAAATCGGTGAAATAGATAAATCGGCATTTATTGTGATTACGAATATCCGTGAAGTGTTAGGGAACGGATTCGAGGCGAACGTTTGAGAAAATAGTTTTCGATTCACATTAACAGCATTTCGATTTCGGCATCGTTCAGATTGGGGTTCAGTACACGATTCACCGATGTTGAAATCACCCGTGCAAAATGGTTTATGATTACATCGATGTTGCGCGGGACAAGCATGAACGGTTCGGATTGAGAGTCTTGAGCTGTTTGACCGCTTTCGCCCATGTCGATTACGGTAGGAACTCCGATTGCAATCACCGGGACACCGAACAACTTGCGTGAGAACTCCTTGCGTTCATTTTTGACACCGCTACCCGGGGAAATTCCTGCGTCGGTGATTTGAAGCGTCTTGCCGAGACGTTCGCGCCCGTTGCAAGCGAGCGAGTCGATGACGATAAGGAAATCGGGGTTGATTCCTTTCGCAAGTAACTCCAGATAGTACGCACTTTCTAATCCTGTTTGCGCCATTACCCCCGGTTGAATGACGTAGACCGTGTTCAGTCCCAGCTCGGAATATTCATCACGTGATTCCGAGTTGCAGAAATGCCCTGTCGCAAGGATTCTCCCCGCCGCCCTCACCCCGAGGGAATCGGGGGTGATGTTTTCGTTTCCGAGACCGACGATAAGACACTTCGGTTGTTCGAGTTTATTGAGTTCGGCAGATTCTAAGATTTGCGACAGCGAACTGCTCAAGGCTGAGATTTCAGCATCGGCATCGCCGTCTTTGCAAAGAAGCGTGATGTATTCGCCGGGGGATTTCCCTGTGCGCTCGCTTGCTTTGTCTTGAATTAAAACGCGGGTTATTCCCACACCGTCGATGGTGGATTCTTCCAGAGTTATTCCGCTTGTTTTTTCATTTTGGGTGGCAATTTCACAGGCTAAATCTGTTCTTGACATAAAATTTCCTTTTTTTTAAAAAAACTATTGCATTTCACTGAAAGTTATGGTATACTGATTATCGTATTTTATGCGCGACTGGTTTCGTGCTGTTTATTACTCCGCAACGAAAGAACTTAAAAAGAACTAATCGGGTCTTGCCTGATTGGACAAGGCTTTTCTTGCCGAGAAGTAAGAAGGGGGTGAAATTTTGCCTAACATTAAATCTGCTAAAAAAAGGGTTCTGATTTCAAGGGTTAGACGTGAACGCAATAAAGCGAAACGTTCCGAGCTTAGAACAAAACTGAAAAAAGCAAGAGCGGAAGGAGCTACTTCTGTTCAAATCAAAGATGCGGCGGTATTCGTCGATAGAGCAGCGGGAAAAGGAATTATCCATAAGAACAAAGCTGCCCGTTTAAAATCGCAACTGGCGAAAAAGCAAAACAAAGTAGTCGGTGCGTAAAGCGTGACAAAGCCTATACAGGGTATTTCCCCCGTCTGACCGGCGGGGGTAGAACTGTTTCAATTGTTTTTAAATTTAGGGGGAATAAGTGTAGATATGACGAAATTATTTCGGATTTGCTTGAATAAATGGTATATCGCAGTCCTTACAATTGCGATTTTAGGATTCCAAGCGTATTGCGAACTCGAACTGCCGAGTATTACCGCCGACATAGTTAATGTAGGGATTCAACAGTCGGGGATTGACACGCCCGTACCCGAAAAAATCGAGTACGAACAAATGCAAAATCTGCTGTTAATTGTCAACGACCTTTGGGATGAGGCTGAAATACTCGAACATTATACCCTCAAAGATGGTGTGTATGAATTAGACGAGTATTCGCCCGAACTGGAGGAATTACTGTTCGAACCGCTTGCAATTGCCCTCTTTGTCGAAAATATGACGGTTGAGTCGTTTGCGGTACTTGAAGATAATCGTGAAGCGCGGGAAGCGGTTATCGCGATAATCGGGGAAGATGCACTTGAGTTGAATCTAGCTAATGTCAGGGGTATGTTGGAGGTCGGCGAAATCGATTACAGCGACCCGTTTGTACGGATTGTACTGGAGGTCGTCAAGAACAAAGTTGGCGATATTGACCCTGTTTTGTTGCGGCAATCGGCGATTATGCAAACGCGGGAAGAGTTAATCACGGCTAACGTTGACGTGGAGAAACGTCAGATGAACTACATTTACGGAGCCGGCGCGCGGATGTTGCTGTTCGCGTTGTCGGCGATGGTTGCGACGGTGACGGCGACCGTTCTGTCGGCGAGGTTTGCCGCATACTTCTCGAGAGAAGCCCGACGGGCAGTGTTTGCGAAGGTTTTGCGCTTTTCGGGGAAGGAACTCGATACGTTTTCCACTGCATCACTCATCACCCGCTGTACGAATGATGTTCAGCAAATGCAGAATGTGCTGTCTTTCGGGGCGCGGATGTTGGTGTTCGCACCGATTATGGGGTTGGGGGCGTTCTTTAAGGTGCTTAACGGCGGCTCGGGCGGTGAAATGTGGTGGGTAATCGGGATTGCAATCGGGACGATTTTCGTGGTTGTGGCGACGTTGTTCGCTTTGACTGTGCCGAGATTCAACAAAATGCAGCCGTTGGTTGACCGACTCAGTTTGATTTCACGAGAGACATTGAGCGGACTCGCGGTTATTCGTACCTTCTCGCGGGAGGAGCACGAGCAGGAACGCTTCGACAAAGCAAACCTCGATTTGACTAAAGTCAACCTCTTTGTCAACCGCGCGATGGCGGCGATGTTCCCGACCATGATGTTCGTTATGCACGCAGTCAGCGTACTTATCGTATGGGTCGGTGCATCGCACATAGATATGGGGACAATGCAAATCGGGGATTTGATGGCATTCATCAATTACACCATGCAGATTATCATGTCGTTCTTGATGTTGACTATGATTTCGGTGATTCTGCCGCGTGCGTTCGTTTCGTTCAGGCGGATTGCAAAAGTCCTCGATACCGAAGTAAGCGTAGTTGAATCCGAAAAGCCGTCAGAATTCGGTGATGATTTCAAACCCGAAATTGAGTTTCGTAATGTGTCGTTCAAGTATCACAACGCCGAGGAAGCCGCACTCTCTAACATTAGTTTCAAGGCTGCCCCGGGTGAAACCATAGCGGTCATAGGTTCGACCGGTTCGGGCAAGTCCACCCTCGCGAAACTGCTTCTGCGCTTTTTTGACACTACCGAGGGTGAAGTACTCATAGGGGGAAAAGACATCAAACAAGTCCCCTTAAAAGAACTGCGCAAGAAAATCGCTTACGTTCCTCAAAAAGCATCACTTTTCTCCGGAACAATCAGGAGTAACATTGCGTATTCGGATGATAACATGAGTGAGCAACGAATCACCGAGTCGGCGCGGATTGCCCAGGCGGAGGAATTCATCAGCAACAAAGAATCCGGGTATGATGAGGCGATTTCACAAGGAGCAGCCAATGTTTCCGGCGGGCAGAAACAGAGAATCTCCATCGCGCGGGCGGTTGCACAACGGAGCGGAATCTACGTTTTCGATGATTGCTTCTCCGCACTTGACTTCAAGACCGATGCGGCGTTACGTCAATCATTGTCCGAAAAGCTCGGCGATTCCACCATGATTATAATAGCGCAGAGAATCAGTACCGTTATTAACGCCGGGCAAATTATCGTTTTGGAAGAAGGGCGGGTTGTCGGAATCGGTAAACATTCCGACTTGATGGAAAACTGTGAAACCTATCGGCAGATTGCGTATTCTCAGCTTTCTGAAAAAGAGCTTTCGAGCGGAGAGGAGGGCGTTCAATGAAAGGCGGAGCTAACTTGAGGTCAAAAGTCAACGAAAATACTGAAAAACCGCGTAACACTAAGGCGGTATTCAAGAAGTTGGTGAATTACCTTGCATCATATAAGCTGACGCTGTTGTTTACCCTTGTTCTTGCGGCAGGTGGGGCAGTGTTTTCAATAGTCGGGCCGAAATTGCTGGGAAACGTGACTAACGAACTCTTCACCGGATTGATGGGCAAATTCGTCGGCGGCGATTCGGGTGGGATTGATTTTGCAAAAATCGGCGGAATGTTGCTGTTCATACTGGGACTGTACATTACCAGCGCATTGTTCTCCTACATTCTAGGATGGATGATGACAGGGGTTGCCCAGAAAGTCACCTACAAATTGCGTAACGAGGTTAGTGCGAAAATCCATAAAATGCCGTTCGGGTATTTTGATTCGGCTGATTCAAAAGGCAGGGGTGACACCATTTCGATTATCATAAACGACGTTGATACGCTTTCCCAGAGTTTAAACCAGAGCGTGGCACAGGTAATCCAGTCGATTATCATGGTGGTTGGTGTGATTGCGATGATGTTCTCGATTGATTGGATTATCACCTTGATTTCCATGATTACTTTGCCGATTTCGTTTATATTGATTTCGGTGATTGTCAAATCCTCGCAAAAACATTTCAAAACTCAGCAGGAATACCTCGGAAAAATCAACGGTCAGGTGGAAGAAGTTTTTGGTTCACTTAACATAGTCAGCGCGTTCAATGCCGAAGAAAAGTCACTCAAGGCTTTCGACGCGGATAATGCGGTGCTGTGTTCGTCGGCATTTAAATCTCAGGCATTCTCCGGTCTGATGATGCCGATTATGATGTTTATCGGAAACCTCGGCTATGTAGCTGTGGCGATTGTCGGCGGATTGTTTGTGATTAGCGGGCGGATTCTTCCGGGTGATATTCAGGCGTTTATCCAGTATACCCGACACATGACTCACCCAATCGGGCAGATTGCGCAGGTGTCGGGCATGATTCAGTCAACCATTGCCGCCGCCGAACGCGTTTTCGAATTTTTGGAAGAAACGGAAGAAATTCCCGATATTGAAAATGCGGTTTTCGCAGATAATATAAAAGGAAGCGTTGAATTCAAGAACGTGAAGTTCGGGTATTCTCCCGACAAAATGATTATAAATGATTTTTCTGCTAAAATTAAACCCGGACAGAAAATCGCAATCGTGGGGCCGACCGGGGCAGGGAAGACCACCGTCATAAAATTGCTGATGCGGTTCTATGAGCTTAACGGCGGCGAAATCCTTATAGACGGGGTCAATATTCGTGATTATGACAAAGCTTCAATCCGGGCGGCTTTCGGGATGGTGTTGCAAGAAACCTGGCTTTTCAACGGAACAATCCTAGAAAACATCAAGTATGCGCGGGAAGATTCTACCGATGAAGAGGCGATTTCAGCTGCTAAAGCCGCGCGCGCCCACCATTTTATAAAAACCCTTCCCGATGGGTATAATATGGAAATAAATGAGGAAATATCTAATATTTCCGATGGGCAGAAGCAGCTCTTGACCATTGCTCGCGCGATTCTGTCAAACCCGAAAATCTTGATTCTTGATGAGGCGACAAGTTCGGTCGATACCCGTACCGAAATCCAAATCCAGAAAGCGATGGACGCACTTCTGGAAGGCGCGCAAGCTCGCACGAGTTTTATAATAGCGCACCGGCTTTCTACGATTAGAGGTGCCGACTTGATTCTGGTGATGAAGGACGGCGATATAATCGAACAGGGTAATCACGAGGGATTGCTCGCTCAAAACGGTTTCTATGCTGAGTTATATAACAGTCAGTTTGCTTGATTCATTCTAATCTAACCAATCTAAATTTAAATAACTGTAAAAAGTATAATTGCTGAAAATCCGTGAATACTATTCTTGCGACAGCTTATGAGATGCTTGATTAGGAGCATCGCAAGGCATTAGGTTAAGACTAATTATTAGTACCGGAATAAGGAGAATTTTTATGGATAAAGTTGCATTATTTATACTGCTCCTCGGTGGATTAAACTGGGGTAGCGTAGGTCTGTTCCGATTTGACGTAGTTTCATGGGCATTCGGTGGCGCAGGTTCAATGCTCAGCAGAATCGTTTATATTCTGTTCGCACTGGCGGCTGTTTGGTGCTTCTCCCTCTTCTTTAAAAGGAATGAAGTCATCGAAGGTGACCATCACCGCAGTACAGCACGTTTCGAATAATTTCGAACGCACAAAACAAAAAAGACCGTTTCGGAAATCCCGAAACGGTCTTTTTTAATACGGATTCTCATTTAACAATAACATACGTCATATATCCTACATACATCAGAATCAGCGCAAACCCTTCACTTCTCGTAATGCGACTCTTCGTGTAAATGAACACGATTGCCACAAGGCTGCTTATAGCAAGTGCGGCGGTATCGAACAGCAGATTCATGTCTATGCCTAACGGGCTGATTGCACCCGCCATTCCCAATATAAACAAGATGTTGAATATGTTCGAACCTACGACGTTGCCCAACGCAATCCCACTTTCTCCCTTTTTGGCAGCAACCACCGAAGTCACCAGTTCCGGCAGGGAGGTGCCGATTGCCAGTACGGTCAAACCTATGATTCGCTCGGAAATGTTAAACGCAACCGCAATGTTTTTCGCGCCTGTTACTGCGACTTGACCGCCAATCACGATACAAGCACAACCAAGTATCGCCCCTAACACGTTGAACCACATCGAGCGGGTTTTGGCTTCTGATTCGTCGGGCGAATCGGTAACGGGATTTTTTACAGCCTGTCGAATCAATAGCGCAATATACACCGCGAAGAAAACAAGCATAACGACAGCGAACCATTGCGGAATATTCTCACTAAAGAAAACCATTGCCGACAACAGAATCACCGTTGCGGCAATCGAAATCCAGAAATCCTTTGCGATTTCTTTTAAAATAACCGCAAAAGGCTTCATCAAAGCGCAGAGACCGACTACAAAGAGTAGGTTAAACAGATTTGACCCGACAATGTTGCCGATTGCTAACGACGCTTCGCCCTTGAGTGATGCGGTTATGCTCACGACTGCTTCCGGTGCGCTTGTCCCCAGAGAAACAATGGTCAGACCGATAATCACGCTTGGGATTTTAAGCTTTTTTGCAATCCCCACACCGGAATCAACGAAAACGTCCGCACCCTTGATTAGGACAGCGAATCCTACAACTAACAGCAGCAAATCCAACATTTTGACGTTCCTTTTACGGTAATTTTTTTGGGGTGGGCTCTTTCGCACTTGTAGAGTGTGCGGTGTTACTTTACATTTTCGGCAGAGTGGATTCGGTTTAATGCGCGCTTTAGCTTGAACTCGGCGATATCGTGTTCAAGCTGTGAGGCGTGCGCATCGGAAATGATTTCTTCAGCCGCTTTTTTAGCGACTTCGGCACGTCCGACATCGATTTCGTCCCCCCACTCACAACTCTGCACCAGAACTACCGTGTCACCGCCATCTTCAACCCGGATTGTTCCGTTAGAGATTGCCGCGGTCCTGAACTTGCCGTTTTCGTCTTTTACCCGCATAGTCCCTATAGGAAGCGCGGCTAAATACGGTTCATGCCGAGCGAGAATCCCCTTGTCGCCGACTGTAGTCCGCACAATGAGGTTAGATGTTTCGCCTTCAAAGAAAACCTCATTAGGTGTGATTATTTTAAGATTGAACGGAGTCATAATCTCAACCCCTCCTACTTATTACTGATTCGTGTGATTAGCAAAATTCGGGCAGACTCCGGTATAGCAAGCCCTGTGGCACGGTGTCCCGCAATCG
The DNA here is from genome assembly GCA_009777835.1 of Oscillospiraceae bacterium. Classification (GTDB taxonomy): domain Bacteria; phylum Bacillota; class Clostridia; order Oscillospirales; family Ruminococcaceae; genus Ruminiclostridium_E. The sequence goes on from WRKZ01000023.1 coordinate 19,695, forward strand.
GGGCAGACCACGACTTCATGGTAATTCTCGAAAGGTTGATTACAGGCGGGACAACTCAACCCTGCGAATCTATGCTCGCCGATTTGCCCGGAACCGCCGCTGTTCCTTAATTGCGGTTGCTGCGGATTTTGCGATGACTGCGCCAACGCTTCATGCTTCTTGATTTTAGCGTTGTTGCTGCAAATCGGGCATACGATGAAGTATCTGCTTGATACAGGGAAAAGCGGAATCCAGAAAAGCGTGAACCATGTCATCACCCGCATAATCTGAAACGCATTTCTGTTATTGCAATGATTGCAGGTTGTTTCAGATGTGTATCCCATTATTTTCGTGAACCCTTTAGTGCCCCAGATAATAATCATTTATGACCATGCCTTTCCGACATAACGAGTAGTAAGACCCATTGTGTCTAACAGCCTGCTCGGCGGCTATTGTTTTGCTTTAGCTATAACATCATCGATTCCGCCAACGAACAAGAACGCCGATTCGGGAATGTCGTCATGTTTGCCTTCAATGATTTCTTTGAACCCGCGAATCGTCTCACTGAGCGGAACGTACTTTCCTTCCATTCCGGTGAACGCTTCGGCAACGAAGAACGGTTGCGATAAAAACCGCTGAATCTTCCGCGCCCGTGCAACAAGGGTTTTATCGTCATCATCAAGTTCGTCCATACCGAGAATCGCTATAATATCTTGAAGTTCATTGTACCGTTGCAGAATAGACTGGACTGCTCGTGCGACTTCGTAATGTTCATCACCGACAATCTTCGGGGTGAGGATTCGGGAAGTAGAGTCAAGCGGGTCAACCGACGGGTAAATTCCCATCGAGGCAATCTGCCGCGACAATACCGTTGTAGCATCCAAGTGGGCGAATGTCGTAGCCGGGGCGGGGTCGGTCAAGTCATCCGCAGGGACGTAAACTGCTTGAACCGATGTAATAGAACCTTTATTGGTTGACGTAATTCGTTCCTGCAATGCACCCATCTCGGTAGCGAGGGTCGGCTGGTATCCTACCGCCGACGGCATACGTCCGAGAAGTGCCGAAACCTCACTTCCCGCTTGTGTAAACCTGAATATGTTGTCAACGAACAACAACACATCCTGTCCCTCGACATCACGGAAGTATTCCGCCATGGTAAGTCCCGATAATGCCACCCTCATTCTCGCCCCCGGCGGCTCATTCATCTGACCATACACTAAAGCAGTCTTGTTGATAACGCCCGATTCACTCATTTCTTGGTAAAGGTCGTTACCCTCACGAGTGCGTTCGCCTACCCCTGTGAACACCGACAAACCGCCATGTTGTTTCGCGACGTTGTTAATCAGTTCCATTATAAGAACCGTCTTACCAACCCCTGCACCGCCGAAAAGCCCGATTTTTCCGCCTTTGAGATACGGCGCGATTAAGTCAACGACTTTAATTCCCGTTTCCAATACTTCATTAGAAGCCGCTTGTTCTTCGTAAGGCGGTGCTTCACGATGAATCGGCCAGCGTTCCTTCGCTTCGGGGGCGGGTTTGTTATCTACCGGTTCGCCCAAGAGGTTGAAGATTCGCCCTAAAGTAGTGTCACCGACCGGAACAGTAATCGAACGTCCGGTATCAACCGCAGGAGTTCCGCGGACTAATCCGTCGGTATTTCCCATCGCTATACAGCGGACAACGTCATCCCCTATATGCTGGGCGACCTCCACCACCAGTTTTTCGCCGTTGTGAGAAATTTCGATTGCGTTAAGCAATGCCGGCAACTTCTCCGGTTCGAATCGGATATCCAATACCGCCCCGATAATCTGCACAATTGTTCCGGTATTCATAGCTTTTCCCCTTTTTTCAGATATTTTAGTTTGTTGAAAATCTTAAACCTGTTGCAAATCCTGTTGCGTTTCGTTGACGTATTTGTCGAACGAATTCGTGAAAGCATCGTTGAACCATTTCACGTTTTTCATGTTTTTCGATGTAATCGAAATGCGTTTGCCACTCATGAGATGAAGCCGCAATTCCCATTCTTTAGAAATAGGAATGATATGAAACAATTCATCTCGCCACTCTATTTCGCGGTATTCGGCGATTTCGTCGAAACTCAAATTCGTGACCTTGTTTCCGACTTTGTTTGTCAGAATCACCCCTCGTTCGAACACTTGACCCTTATACGTTTTCTTCAGAAACAGTGTGTACGCTACAACCGATAAAAGCACGAGTGTAATCAGCGGAGCCAACCACCACTGCCCCACAGATTCAGACCGGATAATCGGGTCGGTGATTGATTTATAAATGAATACGCCTGATACGAAAAGCGAAATCAGTACAACCTCTTCAAACAGCCGTTTGAAGAGCAAATCGGTTGGCTTTGTATCGAATTCGCCGATTAATGCTCCGTAATCTTGTTTCATGAATCTACCCCTTTGAATCTTATATTCTTAGTCGTAAGATATAATCAGTTCATCGAGTTTTTCGAAATCACTGTCGTTAATGGATTGAACCTTATTATTACCGGAACCTGTTGTCGCGACCCTTATGGTTATAGTTTGCGGTTCGAGGTAGCCTATGATTTTCGCTTCATTTTTAGCGATGTCAATGACCCCACGCGCCCAGATGGTCTCGATTTCTTCCGTACTCATCTCTTCGAATTCATCGTTTTCTATACGTGAAAAGAAATCTTCTACCCAATCTTCTTCGACCTTTTCAAGTACCCTTTGCATTACATCAATCGGGTGAACGGTAACGCTGACCGAATAGGTAGTGCCGGATTTCGTAGACTCCCCGACTTCGTACTTAGCCTTTTTGTAAATCTCTCTGTACATTTCTATGACTTCTTTTTTCATTGCGGGGTCGATGTATTCCTCGGCGATTTCAAATAAGAGGAAGAAGAAATCAGCTTCGGTTTCAAGACCATTTTCGTACATTTGACGAATTTCCGCTTCGCTTTCTTTGATGGTTTTCACAAAATCTTTGTCAAACTGCCCGAGGTATACGCTGTCTATGTTTCCCTTCACGAATTTTGAGGCATCAAATGACTCAAAACAGCCGGTGAAAGTTACCGCCATAATGCAAACGCTTAAAGCAACCGCTAACCATTTCAGATTTCTCATTTTTTTTACTCCTTGTTTTAAGATAAACTAATATTATTGGAAGTAAGGTGTAATACCCCGCCCCTTGGGGCGGTTCTCTCGCCCGCAGGGCGAGGGATGCAGGGATTGCCCTGTAGTGTTACCTTACATTTTTTGAAACGTTACAACGCATTTGCTCCGCCGACGATTTCGTTAATCTCATTCGTGATTTTCTCCTGCCGCGCCCGGTTGTACAGCAACGAAAGATTCTCAATCATTTCCTCGGCATTGTCCGAAGCCGATTCCATCGCAATTCGTCGCGCGCACTGTTCCGAAGCGTAGGATTCGGTAATGGCACACTGGAGTATGCTCAAAAGAAAGCACGGAACAATTCGGTTGAACACCGCTTCCGGAGAAGGGTCGTAAGCGACTTCCGTACGGAGTTTCGCTTTTATTTCCTCGCCTTGAGTTTGTTCAGTCCCTACCTCTGCCATAGGTGTCCCGATTTGCTCGGAATCAGTTGGTAACGGTAAAAGCGTCATAACAGCCGGAGTCTGTGTCATGGAAGACACGAACCGTGTGTAGAACAGCTTGACTTCATCGACTTCGCCATCCAGGAACAGTTTCATAGCCACATTTGCGATGTCAGCGCAATGCCCTGACTTGACGTTCTCAGCTAATCCGATATGTTTCGAGGCTATTTCGTAGCCCCTCTTTTCGTAATACTCAACCGCTTTTTTACCGATTGTAATCATTTTCGGGCGGGAATCACCGTAATCAGCCGCCGCTAACTTGAAAATTCCCGAATTGTATCCGCCCGCCAATCCGCGGTCACCCGCGACTACGATGTACAGGCTCCGTTTGTTTTCGGGGTTAGCGAGTCTAGGTTTCTTCGTGAACTTAGTCTCGATATTGCTTGACTCGGCGATTTGGCTCAACATACGAACCTGCTCCTTAAAATAAGGACGAGCATCGATTGCCTTTTTCTTGGCACGCCGCAACTTAGACGAAGCCACCAACTCCATCGCTTTTGTGATTTGCATGGTGGAACCAACGCTCTTAATCCGGCGTTTGATTATTTTCATATTGCCTGAAGCCATAACTAACCTCCGCTCCTACATTTTTTCGCTTGAGCTCAAGCGTCAGTCGTGAAGTAATTGATTTTCTTGAGAACCATTCCGGTCACTACCAACGCGAAAGTCCCGGTTGCGATTACCAATGAAATCAGACTTATAATAAATCCCGCTTTTGACATATTCATAACCATGCCGACCCACCACGCACGAATCTAAATCTAATTGAGATTCTACACGAACAGCGGTTCGTCCTTTCTTTAATTTCCTGTTTAATTCCCGATTGCACTTACAAATTCTTTTGTGAATGTCGTTAATCCGTCTTTGATTTTTGTTTCAATCTCGGCGGTAAGCGTTTGTTCTTTCTTCAGGAGTCCTGAAATCTCGATTCCCGCTGCGGATTTCTCCAACCATTGGAACAAATCATGCTCATAATCGGTGACTTTCTTGCGCGGAACATCAATCAGATAATCGTTGATAACAGCATAGATAATCATAATCTGCTGTTCGACCGTCAACGGCGATGATTGCCCCTGCTTCAGCACTTCGACTATACGTTCGCCCTTCGCCAGACGTGCCTTTGTGTCTTTATCCAAATCCGAGCCGAACTGTGCGAACGCCTGTAATTCACGGTACTGTGAATATTCGAGTTTCAGTGTTCCCGAAACCTTTTTCATGGCTTTGACCTGTGCATCCCCACCGACTCGCGATACCGAAACACCGGGATTCACCGCCGGACGAATTCCCGAATTAAACAACTCGGTTTCGAGGAAAATCTGCCCGTCGGTAATTGAAATCACGTTAGTCGGAATGTATGCCGAAATGTCACCCGCCTGAGTTTCGATAATCGGGAGAGCGGTCAGCGAACCGCCGCCGTATTCGTCGTTAAGATTCGCCGCACGTTCAAGCAATCTCGAGTGAAGATAGAACACGTCACCCGGGAAAGCTTCACGTCCCGGCGGACGTTTCAGAAGCAACGAGAGTGCGCGATAAGCGACTGCGTGTTTCGACAAATCATCATAGATAATCAAAACATCCTTGCCTTGTTCCATGAAATATTCGCCCATCGCACAACCGGAATACGGTGCGATATACTGTAACGGAGCCAATTCCGACGCACTTGCCGCAACGACTATGGTATAATCCATTGCACCTGCGGTATTCAGTTGTTCGACAACGTTCGCAACGGTGGAATTCTTCTGTCCGATTGCCACGTAAATACACAAAACGCCGGAATTCTTCTGGTTTATAATGGTATCGAGGGCTATGGTAGTTTTCCCGGTTTGACGGTCACCGATTATAAGCTCACGCTGGCCTCGCCCAATCGGAATCATGGAGTCAATCGCTTTGATTCCCGTTTGAAGCGGAACCCTTACCGATTCACGCGTGATAATTCCGGATGCGATTTTCTCGACCGGGCGGGTTTCTTTCGCTAATACTGCACCTTTTCCGTCGATGGGTTGCCCTAATGAGTTTACCACCCTTCCGAGCAATTCTTCCCCTACCGGGACAGACACGATGCTACCGGTCCGCTTAACGCTTTGCCCTTCTTTTATGTCGGTGTCCGAACCGAGCATAACTGCCCCTACGAAGTCCTGCTCCAGATTCAATGCCATGCAACGAACGCCGTTATCGAACTCAAGAAGTTCGCCCAGCATACAGTTTTCGAGACCGTGAATCCGCACAATAGAGTCCCCGATAGTCACGACTGTACCGGTGTCGGTAAGTTTGACTTTCGTGTCAAAACTCTTGATTCGTTCTTTCAGTATGGCGGTGATTTCATCGGAACGTAATTCCATAATCTTTATCTCCTAATTTGTTAAAATTTCAGTCAGTTCGAGGGGTGAAACCGATTCACCCTTGCTGTTGAATACCCTCATTACATCGCCCGAAACCTCGTCAACGAGCATAATCTTGCCTGTTTTATCCCGCCCGAATTCGA
>WRKZ01000024.1 GCA_009777835.1 Oscillospiraceae bacterium
CCGAGCAGTACATTGTGATTTTTGCAATTGTTCCTGTTTCGCTTTGTTGTGTCAAATTCGACTGGTAAATATTTCTATATAATATTTTCAAAAATCACTTGACTTTTTATTAGAAAGCTCTTTTTATCATTTTACACGAAACGTCCGTAAATGTCAACGGGTTTTCGAAAAAAATTTTTAAGTTCGTCATGTTGTCGTTTTCGACGACTATCAATACTCATTACAAAATTTTTCCGCTTGTTTAATCCAATATCGAAAACACTCCAACTCCGATTGACCATGAGCAAATGGGCTTACATTAGCAAGCCAACGTAAATTAGCGAGCGACTTATAAAAATCGAAATCGTCATAAACACTTGGATTGAATTTAGCATATTCAAGCAAAAATGCTTCTGCAAATTCTGAAAAATCACTGCGTGACATGAGCATATAAGTCCAAGCTACATCAAACCGAAAATCGCCTTGCGACAGCAGTAGGTCAACGGCATAGAGTTTTCCGTTAATATCAGTTAAAACATTCCACGGGTGATAAACCCGATGAATAAAACAAGGCAGTTTTTCCGCAATATTTACTGATTGTAATTCAAGCTTATTAAGTGCCGGTAAATAATTGCTTAACTGCTTTTCTTCCAAGATGTTCTTTATTTCAGAAAGTTCATTTTCAATGTAAGGTAACACCGCAGGGCAAGCCCTGCTTATATCTAAAACGTGTAAATCATGCAGAAGCTTTGTAAACTTTTCAATTAAATCATGCTGTGTTGCCGTATCGACTGTTTGGTAAACGTCCCATAAAACCCCGTTTTCTATATACTGCATATACATTTCGTCAGTGTTTTTGCTTAATGGCTTCGGAACGCTGTAACCTTTGCCGTGTAGAAAAACAAGAGCGTTCCACTCTGCGTTCAAATCGACGGATGGGTTGTTTGCATAAGATTTACGAATACAACGCTCTCCGTTCTCCGTTTCGATTAAATGTATATCGCCTGCAAATCCACCATCTAATTTAATTGTTTTAACGATTTTGTTTTTCATTAAATCACCTCTTTTTGCCATTTTACACGAAACGTCCGCAAAAGTCAACCGATTTCCGAAAAAATAAGCGTAACCCGGGGGCAACTTGCTCCCGGGTTGTATGTTTTTATATGCTTTCTAATCGGCGGGCTAACCCGATGACTTCTTTCTTCGTGTTGAACGCAGAAGGTGCCATTCGGACTACTCCTTTTTCCAACGTGTTCATTTTCTTGTGTGCCAACGGCGAACAATGCAGTCCGCCCCTTAAACAGTACCCCGCTTCCGAGAGTAACTGCGCCGTTTCATACGATTCCATGCCTTCTACGTTAAATGGTACCAGCGGCAGATGACCTTCGACGAGTTCATCGAAATACAGTTTCACTTTTTTGTTGTTTTTCACCTGTTCTATGAAAAGTTCACACAGTTTGCGTTCATGCGTGTGGATTCGTTCCATACCGATTTTTTTAACAAAGTCGATTCCCGCGCCCAGTGCAATTACCCCGGGGGTGTTAATCGTACCGCTTTCGAGACGGTCGGGCAGTCCGTCGGGTTGGTTCAAATCGCGAGAATTGCTCCCGGTTCCGCCCTCGATTAAAGTGTGCAGATTGTATTTGCCGTCGGTTATGAGTAAACCCGTACCCATCGGGCCGTACAATCCCTTATGTCCGGAACAGCATATAAAATTAATCCCGTTTCCGATTTTGATATCGAGAACGCCTCCGCCTTGCGCCGCATCAAGAATAAAACAAATCCCTTTTTTTTGACAGAGCGCACCGATACGTTCATACGGAAGAACCTTCCCCGTAACATTACTTGCGGCGGTACATACGATTACTTTAGTCCCGGTGGTGATTAGCGACTCGAACGATTTCACCGTCTCATCGTCGTTATTGGAAGTCTTTGCCGTTGTCATAGAATTTCCACTTGACTCAGTGTCGAGCGGAAACGCTGTATCGAAGGTCGCGGCAAGCGAATACTTCACCCGACCGGATTGCGCCAAAGCGTGAATCGGTCGTGCTGCCGCATTGTGTTCGATATCGGATATGATACAATGGGCAAACCCGGCTTTGTTGCCCGGATACGGTTTCTCCCCGCCGAGAATTCCCTTAATCGCCATATTGAGTGCGTAAGTACAATTTAGCGTGAAAATCGTGTTCTCGACCTTCGCACCGAAGAAGTCCGCGCACTTTTCCCTCGCCGCGAAGACCGCTTCGGCGGTTTTGATTGAGAGGCTGTGTCCCGCCCTCCCCGGATTTCCGCCGTACTCCACCACGGAATTCCGTAGTGCTGCCACGACCTGCGGCGGTTTCGGATAAGTCGTGGCGGCATTGTCAAGATAGACCATCATCTTTGTCCCCTTTTCTGAATAATTTCACCGCATCTCACGTTAATCGTCGAAAGCAGGCGGCAAATCTTGTTCGGCTCACTGCCGAAAACGCGGATTGCGTAACTGCAATCTCCGCGGCGGCCCGAAACCTTTTCGACCGAAACATTGAACCCATGAGAGAGCAGCTGTCGTTTGGCTTTATTGGCTTCGGTAACAGATTCCATTATAATTACCGATGAATTCATCAAATCATCTCCTCTTTAAAATAGCTTTTCATTTATAATATGCCGAAAAACAGAAATGCGTTCTATGATACCGCTTAACCATTAAAAATCCCAAGGGAATAATTTTGCCTGTTTCTTGTAATAATACTAGCAATATCAAACAAGGAAAGGAAACTTTATGAAAGCAATAATCATGGCGGGCGGGCAGGGGGTAAGACTCCGGCCGCTTACTTGCAGTGTTCCGAAACCGCTGGCGAAACTTTGCGGACGACCTGTCGTTTACTATATCCTCGACCTGTTGGATAAACACGGATTCACCGAAGCTGTGTTCACGCTGGGATACAAAGCCGAGCAGATTGAATCCCTTTTTGAAACGGGTCGTTACAAGAATGTCAACCTGCACTTCTCGCGGGAGGAGTCCCCGCTCGGCACGGCGGGATGTGTCAAGGCTGCGGTTTCACGGGATTCGTCCGATTCAAACCGGGATTTCCTCGTGATAAGCGGGGATGCACTGTGCGACTTCGATTTGGGTAAAGCCCTCGAAGAACATCGGAAAAACTCCGCCTCCGCAACCCTCATCACGAAAAGGGTGGATGACCCGCGGGAATACGGTTTGGTTTTGTCGGATGAAAGCGGGAAAATCACCGGATTCTCCGAAAAACCCTCCTATTTAAGTTGTGTCGGTGACTGTGCGAATACCGGTGTATACGTTCTCTCCCCGAAGGTGCTTGAGCTTATTCCCGATGATGTGGCTTGTGATTTTGCGAGGGATGTCTTCCCGAAAATGCTCGGAAATTCAAACCTACCGCTGTATTCATACGAAGAAAAAGGCTACTGGTGCGATATCGGCGATTTCTCGACTTATGTCAAGAGCCAGATTGATATACTTTCCGGGAAACTTGACTGTCATATAGATGGTGAGAAAATCTCCGACGGGGTTTACACGCAAAGCTCAATCCCATCGGGTGTGAAAATCACCCCCCCTTGTTATATCGGTAAGAATGTCGGATTCCCCCAAAATGAAACCCAAAGCGCAGACTGTACCATAGCTTCCTGCGTAATCGGCGACAACGTCAACATCGGCTCAAATACCAAGCTGAAAGGCACGGTAGTCCTCGATTCTGCGTTTATTTCGGAGGGGGTTACTGCCAACGAAGCTATTATATGCAGCGGAGTAAAACTTCTCCACTCGTCATGTGTTTATGAGGGTAGCGTAATCGGGGAAGGTTCGGTCATAGGCAGAGAAGCAACGGTTTCGGGCGGGGTAAAAATCTGGAACGAGAAGTCAATCCCTCATGGGGCGAGTATCACTTCCGATATCAAATACGGAACAAAATCGTATGTCGAAGTAACCGAGGTGGGATTATCAAGCGGGATTTCGGGTGAGACTAACGCAGAAATCACCCCGGAAGTCTGCACGAAACTCGGTGCGGCACTTGCGGCGATTATCGCCGAATCAGGGGGAAATTCAAGCGGGGTCGCAGTCTCCTGCAACGGAAATAACGCTTCCGCCGCCATGAAGTATGCGGTAATGTCGGGGGCGGCGGGTGCAGGGGCGGCGGTTTTCGATTTGGGGAACGTTTCACTTCCGCAATTGCTTTACGCTTCCGAAATGCTCGGCTGCGGTGCCCTTGCACGGATTAAGAGTTCGGCGACAACTACGGCGGAAATCTTCGGAAAATCGGGTCTGCCGCTTACCCGCATGGAAGAACGCCGATTCGAGGCGGCACTCACCCGGTCGGAGTATAAAAGCGCGAGCTGGAATCAGTTCGGTTTTATTCATGCCATTCCCGCGTTCGAGAGTATGTATACCTCCATGCTCTACAACCACGCGAGATTCAAAAGCGGGTACAGAATCAGGTTGAATTCGGGTGATACCGCGCTTTCAGGCGGACTTGTCCCGGTGTTTGATTCAATTTGCACACGAGACAAGAGTGCGGAAATCCTGGTGGTGAGCCTGACCGACGGCGGTTCGTCGGCAGAAATCTACACCGAGAGTAATGTGAGGGTCACGCATGAACAGTTGCTGTTACTCGCCGCCGCACGCTATATGCAGGCGGGAAATGATGTCGCGCTTCCTAATGAGTTTGCTTCGGGTGCGGATTTCCTTGCCGAAAGCTACGGCAAAAAGGTCTACCGCTACTTCCTTTGTTCGAACGATTCCGGGCTTTCCGGGGACGGATTAGCACGAGAATTAGCCTCAAGACAGTCGTTTTTGCGAGACGGTGCGATTCTCGCATTGAACGTCCTGGAATATCTCGCCCGAAATAACCAAACGTTGGAGGGTGCGGTGAAATCGATTCCGCGGCTTGCCACCGAAAGGCGGGAGATTGAAATCACCTGTCCGCCGCAACGGATTATTTCGCAGTTATGCCGACAAGGCGGACGAGGCAGGGGCGAGGGTGTGTTATTCGGTGAGGAATCCAACGTTTTGATTCGTTCTTCCAAGCGCGGAAATTCTCTGTTTTTGTTGGCGGAAAGCCTTTCAAGCGAAACCGCTGCCGAATTATGCGATAATACCGAAAAACTGATTCAAAGCATTATGAATAAAAACACTTGACAAGAGAAAATTAATGAGATATAATATGATATTATGACTTTAACAGCATGGGTTTCAAAGCTTGAGATTCATGCTATACATAGAAATTTAAAGAAAATTTCGAAGAAAATTTAGAGAAAATAAATCGAGGACTGTATGACATCTTCCAAAAACCCTTCCGCTTCTTCCAATTCTTCCAATCGCAACTTAAACAGAACTGCGGGGCGTGCCTCCACTCAAAATACCCGAAGCACAACAACCGCGAACCGCAAATCCGCCCCTGCAAAATCGAACAGCGCGAACAGTACGAAAACTTCAACCGCTCAAACAAGCAACAGCCTTGTTGCGGTGAAAAAACCGGTGAAAAGGCGGCCTGTTCAGAAAAGAACCGCTCCGGTACGGGTCATTCCGTTAGGGGGACTGAACGAAATCGGCAAAAATCTGTACGTGATTGAATGTTCGAACGATATGTTCATCGTTGATTGCGGCCTGGCATTCCCCGACGAAGATATGTTGGGGGTGGACATTGTAATTCCCGACTTCTCTTACCTGGAGAAGAACAAAGACCGATTCCGCGGTGTGGTTTTAACCCACGGACACGAAGACCATATCGGGGCTTTGCCGTACCTCCTGAAGAATATCAACGCACCTGTATTCGCCACGAGACTGACCATCGGATTAGTCGAAGGCAAACTCAAAGAACACGGGATTCTTGCGCAATGCTCACTCAACGTGGTTCAGCCGCGTCAAACGGTGAGTATGGGATGTATGGCGGTCGAATTCATACGAGTGAATCACTCTATACCCGACTCCTGCGCATTGGCGATTCATACGCCTGCGGGTATTATCGTTCACACCGGTGACTTCAAGGTGGATTATACACCAATCGGCAACGACGGAATTATAGATTTAGCGCGGTTCGGGGAGTTGGGGAACAAAGGGGTGCTTGCCCTTTTTTCCGAAAGTACTAACGCCGAACGTCCCGGGTACACGACCTCCGAACGTAAGGTCGGGGACAGTTTCCGGAATATATTCGCAACGGCGGAAGACCGACGGATTATCGTTGCGTCTTTCTCGTCGAATGTTCATCGTGTTCAGCAGATTATCGACAACGCCGCCGACACGGGGCGATATATCGCCATTTCCGGCAGAAGCATGATTAATGTCATCAATAAAGCTATTGAACTTGGATACATCAAGGTTTCGCCCAGAATGATAATCGATATTAACGATGTCAATAGTTATCCGCCGGAGAAAATCGTGATTATCACAACAGGGAGCCAAGGGGAACCGTTGAGCGCGCTTTCAAGAATGGCGGCAAATGAACATCGGCAGGTAAAAATCAGCCCGCGGGATTTGATTATCATTTCCGCTACACCGATTCCCGGAAACGAAAAACTGGTCGGTCGGGTGGTAAACGAACTCATGCGTTCCGGGGCGGAGGTAGTGTATGAAGCGATGTACGAAGTCCACGTTTCGGGTCATGCTTGCCAGGACGAACTCAAAATGATGCTGTCTTTGACTAAACCTAAGTTTTTCATCCCGATTCACGGGGAATACAAACATCTTATGAAACACGCACAATTAGCGCGCACCATGGGAATCGCCGAGGAAAATATATTCATCTTGGGTCTGGGCAACGTTCTCGAAACCGACAGCGTTGACATGAAAATTACCGGGCAGGTGACTGCCGGGGCGATTCTGGTTGATGGTTCGGGGGTCGGTGATGTAGGAGCGGTGGTACTTCGCGACCGTAAAAAACTTGCAGAAGACGGTCTGATTATAATCGTGGCTACCATTGAACGGGAGACGGGTCAGATTCAGTCGGGGCCGGACATTGTTTCGCGCGGGTTCGTGTATGTACGCGAATCGGAAGAGATGATGAGTGAATCACGCGAGCTTATGCGAAAAGTCCTCGAAAACTGTGCCGCTAACGGTACGCGGGAATGGGGGGCGGTCAAGACTTTAATGAGAGATAAACTGTCCGATTTGATTTACGCTAAAACAAGACGGAGTCCTATGATATTGCCTATTCTTATGATGATTGGATAGCTAAAGCCAAACAAGAGTTGCGGTGCGGCGGGCTTCGCCCGACGGCAGGTAGCTTGAAGAGCGATATCGGGAGCCAAACGAGAGTCATAAGGCAATCGCGAATCTTGACGAAAGCAAGGGGGTGGTGACTTGAAAAACTTCTACCGTGACGGGGGACTGGTACTGTCAATCGTTGCGCTTACAGTCGTCACCGTCGCTGTTTCGGCTATTTTGTACGTTCGTGATTTACAACTGTTTTTGATTTTCGCACCCTTCGTTGTGCTGACTACCGGGTTCACAACCGGAAAGCTGATTCAAGTGACAAGGAAAACTTTTCAGTATCTGGGAATCATAAAGAATGAAATCAACCTGGCGGATTCAGACTCGCTTTACAACTTCCCCGTCGCAATCGGAATTATTGATAAAGAGCGGCGGTTGGTCTGGTTTAATGCGGGATTTATTCGTGAATTCAAGCCCATCGCCGTATTCGGGACTTCGTTGGCGACAATCACCACGGCAAGCACCGAACTGCTCTTGAGCGGGGAAGGCGCACGAGTCAAATACGGCGGAAAATACTATAAAGTGAACGCGGTGACTCCGTCTTCACGGAAAATCGCCGAAGAAACCGTCGGTGAAACGGCGGGTGAAGTCTTTATCGTGTATTTCGAGGATATAACGAAGGAAGTCATACTCGAAATCGAAAAGAAACTGTCACAGCCGGTCGTCCTGCTGATTATGATTGACTCTTACGAAGAAATCTTTTCAGGTGGGAGTGAGAGTACAATTGCATCGGTGACGGTTCAGATTGACAAACTGCTCGAAGACTATGTCAAGACGACTACGGGAATTATTCGTAAAACGGGACAGAATCGCTTTTGGGTGGTTATAGAAGAACGTCACGCAAGAGAATTGATTGAAGGCAAGGTGCAAATTCTCGACAAAGCGCGAAAAATCGCCGCAACCGACCGAATCAGCGTTACTTTGTCGGTGGGAATCGGGAAAACCGGTAAAGACCTGGCACAAAGCGAGGAGTTCGCGCGGCAAGCCCTGGAAATGGCGTTGGGTCGCGGCGGCGACCAGGCGGCGGTCAAGACGAAATCGGGGTTTGAGTTTTACGGCGGGTTCTCGAAAGGGGTCGAACGACACACGAAAGTCCGGGCGCGGATTATAGCGGGTTCTTTGATGGATTTGGCGGACACTTCGGACATTATCTACATAATGGGGCATAAATTCTCGGATTTGGACAGTATCGGTTCGGCGGCGGGATTAGCTTGCGGACTGCGCAATCTGGGGAAGTCGGCTTATGTGGTAATCGACAAGTCAACTTCTTTGGGGGCGAATCTTATCGAAAAAGTCGAAGAGCATGAAGCGGCAGGGAAGAATCCGGTGGGGTTGTTCATACCGCCGGGAAAAGCACTCGATGCCTGGACTGATAATTCGCTTTTGATTATCGTTGACACCCATAACAAGAAATTGCTCGAAAGCCTTGAGTTGTATGAGTCGGCTCAAAAGGTAGTGGTAATCGACCATCACAGGAAAATGGTGGATTTCATTGAGAACGCTAAAATTTTTCACCATGAAGTAACCGCATCTTCGGCATCGGAAATGGTGACGGAACTTTTGCAGCACTTCTCGCGTTCGGGTTCACATTCGGGGCCGATTATCAGTGGCGAACAAGCCGAGGCACTCCTTGCGGGGATTATGCTTGACACGAAAAACTTCTCGCTTAAGACAGGGGTGAGGACGTTTGAAGCGGCGGCATTTCTACGGAAACTCGGTGCGGACACGGTAAGCGTGAAATCACTGTTCTCGAACACAATCGAGAATTATAAGCAGAAGGTCAATCTTGTGCGGGATGCCGCCGTTTATAGGGAATGTGCAATCGCGTGTTCGGAGACGGTGGGGGGAGATATCAGAATCGTCGCCCCGCAAGCGGCGGATGAATTGCTGGAAATCGCAGGGGTATCGGCTTCTTTCCTTATTTACAAGACAGCGAACAACGAAATCAGTCTCAGTGCGCGTTCGTTGGGGAATATAAATGTTCAGGTGATTATGGAATCACTCGGCGGCGGGGGACATCATAATATGGCAGGGGCACAGTTAAGCGACGTGAGTATAGCAGTCGCCGAAAAGCGGCTGAAATCCGCAATTGACGAATATTTCAACAGTCTGACAAGTTAAATCACAACAGGGGGTTTGGGGCGAAGCCCCATTCTTTAGCGAACCAAGGCGGGTTTCCCGCCGCAGGTGAGGGGGTTTGGGGCGAAGCCCCATTCTTTAGAGAGCGTAGCAGGGTTCCCCTGCGGAGCGACAGGGGGTTTGGGGGAGAATCCCCCATTAAAAAGGAGGAACTGAAAGATGAAATTCGAGTTACATGAAATATCAATACGCGAAGTCGTCGAGAATTACGTCGATAACGATGAAGAAGGCGTAATCGGCTATAACGGGAAATTGAACATACGTCCGCCGTATCAACGAGAATTCGTATATAATGACGTGCGGCGCAATGCGGTCATTTTTTCGATTCTTAAAGGGTTTCCGCTTAACGTAATGTACTGGGTGGTTAATTCCGATGGTACGTATGAGATTCTGGACGGGCAACAACGAACGCTCAGTCTCTGTAAGTACGTTGCCGGCGATTTTCCGGTTATGTTTAACGGAAAACCGACCACGTTTGAGAATCTTCCAACGGAAAAACAGCAGGCTATACTCGACTATAAGCTGATGATTTATTTCTGTCAAGGCAACGATAAAGGCAAGTTGGACTGGTTTAGGATTATCAACATAACCGGGGAAAAACTCACCGAGCAGGAACTCCGTAACGTAATTTACACCGGTGAATGGCTCGCCCATGCTAAACGAATCTTCAGCAAGCAGGACGGGGATGCGTATCTCCTCGCAAGTGATTATATAAGCGGTTCGCTCGCACGGCAGGAACTTCTCGAGAAAGCTATTTCATGGATTTCAAACGGAAGAATCGAGAAATACATGGCGGCGCATCAGCACGACTCCGACGCTAACGAACTGTGGGAATACTTCAGCAATGTAATTGAATGGGCGAAAGCAACCTTCCCGGTTTATCGCAAGGAGATGAAAGGGCTCGACTGGGGGGCATTCTACAGCAAGCATAAGAATGAAATCTACGACCCGGAAAAGCTCGAATCCGTAATTGAATCGCTGATGAAAGATGTGGATGTTATGGATAAAAGCGGGGTGTATCAGTATCTGCTTTCGGGGGACGAAAAACACCTCAATATTCGTAGTTTCAGCGAGAACCAAAAGCGGGAAGCATACGACCGACAAGAAGGGGTCTGCGTAAAATGCGCCGAACATTTCGATTTGGGGAATATGCGTGCCGAACATATAATTCCGTGGAAGAGCGGCGGAAAAACAATCGCCGAAAACTGCCAGTTAATGTGCAAGGACTGCTTAATTTAATCGGTTTTCCTGCGTTTTTGCCCCTGCGGAGTTAAAGAGTATAAAAACGACTACAGAACGGAGAGTTAATAACTTGAAAATCATATTTTTGCAAGATGTCCCGGGGAGCGGGAAACAAGGGGATATAAAAGAAGTCAAAGACGGTTTCGCACGGAATATGCTGTTACCGAAAGGTCTGGCGGTTGAAGCGACTGCCGATAACTTGAATCTTCTTGAACAGAAGAAGGAGTCGTTGCGCCGTCAAAAGGATTCAGAACGGCAAGCGGCAGAAAACACGGCTAAGTTAATCGAGGGGAAGACGTTCAAAATTTCCGCTAAAGCAGGGGAGAGCGGTAAACTGTTCGGCTCGATTACAGCGAAAGACATTGCCGCAATTCTAAAAAAAGAAGGAAATGATATAGATAAGCGGAAACTCATCGTTAAAGATGACATTAAGTCTTACGGGACGTATGAAGTCGAGGCGAAGTTTCACGCAGGAGTCAGCGCGAAGTTTTTCGTGAGTGTGAGTGAGTGAGGATTTAGGGTATGGAAGCCATCAGAACCATCGTTGACAGCAATCTGCTGAACATCGGTATCCCTTTGCCGGAATACCTCCAAAATAAAAAAGTTGAAGTTGTTATCTCGCCGTTTGAGGATTTGAAGGAAAAAGTTGTGAAAAAGGCGACACTCCCTTCTTTAACTATGGAGGAAATTAACGAGATGATGTGTGGTTCAATCACAGAATCGTTGATTGGCATTATTCCCGATTGCGGTATGTCCACGGAAGAATATCGAGAAGAGAGACTGAAGAAGTATGAAATTTCTGATTGATACAAACGTAGTATTGGACTATTTTCTTCGGAGAGAGCCGTTTTACGCCGATTCATCAAAGGTTATTCTATTATCCGAAAAAGAATATATCGAAGGCTTTGTTTCCGCTTCATCTGTAACCGACATTTTCTATATCGCCGAAAGAAATTTAAAGGATTCAGGCATCGTTCGTAAAATGTTGGAGAAATTGTTGAAAACCATTCGTGTGGCTGCAGTGGGTGAAAAAACTATTCATGAAGCGTTAGATTTAAAATGGAAAGACTTCGAAGATTCTGTTCAGTATTCGACGGCTCAAGGCATTTGGGTTGACTACATCATTACGAGAGATTCCAAGCACTTTAATGATTCACAAATAAAGGCAATATCGCCGAAAGAACTTTTGGATTTAATCACAAATGCCAAAGTCTAAAAAACCGGAAAGGGCAGCAGGGGTAATATGGCTATTGAAATAAATCAATCCACCCTCCCTTATAGTCTTGATGCCGAACAAACGGTACTCGGCACGATTATCATAGACTCTTCCGCGATGAACAGGGTCGCAGCTTTTCTGCGGCCGGAACATTTTCACGTGGGTCTTCATAATCAACTGTTCGGTGTGATGTACAATATGTTTATCGTCAGCATACCGATTGACATTGTCACTTTGATCGAACATTCGGTGCGGGAGAAGGTCTTCGAGAATCAAGACGAGGCGAGGGGGTATCTACTCAAACTCGCCGAAAACGTTGTGAATCCGTCCGGTGTGGAAGAGTATGCGCGAATCATCGGCGAAAAGCACATGGTTCGCTCTTTAATGTATGCCTGCCGTGAAATCTTTGATTTGGCGGCGGAAGGCAGTCAAACCCCCAACCAGGTCATGGATGTTGCCGAGAAAAAAATCTTCGACCTTCGCGGTGAAAGGGAAATCGGCGGGCTTGTCCCGATTAAAGCGGTGCTTGATGCTAAAATCAAAGAGTTGGAGGAAGCGTGTGCCAATCCCGGACAGAAAAACAAAGCGATTTTACCGACAAGCTTTTCGGATTTGGATAGGTACATTTTCGGGTTGAATCCGTCCGACTTGATTCTTATAGCGGGCAAACCCGGAATGGGAAAGACTTCTTTCGCGTTGAATATTGCGACAGGTACGGCGAAACTCCGTCCGGATAAAGAGGTCGCGATATTCTCACTCGAAATGTCGAGGGAACAGCTTATGACGCGTTTTCTCTCGGCGGAAGCGAGAATCACAAACAACGATATGCGCAACGGAGAAATAGACAGTGACGGTTGGGCGAGAATCCGTGACGGGGTGGAAATCCTTTCACGATTGCGAATATACATCGATGACGGGGCGAATCCGTCAATCGGTGAAATGAAGGCAAAATTGAGACGGCTCAAAAATCCCGGGTTGGTGGTGATTGACTACCTTCAATTGATGTCAACCGGGAGGAGAGACGGAAATCGTTCGCAGGAAGTCGGCGAAATCACCCGCGGACTGAAACTCATGGCGAAAGACTTAAATGTTCCGGTGATTGTCGCATCACAGCTTTCACGGGCATCGGCATCCCGCGGAAAAGGGGAGAAACGTCCGTTACTTTCCGACTTAAGGGACTCCGGTTCAATTGAGCAGGATGCAGATATCGTAATGTTTCTTTATAAAGAGGATTACGACAATCACGAATTCACGGCAAACAATCCCGACCATAATCCCAACGAATGTGAGTGTATAATCGCAAAGAACCGCCAGGGAGAAACCGGGACGCTAAAACTCCATTGGGACGGACAATACACCAAATTCAGCACCCTTGATTACAGATATGAATAATATATTACTCGAAAAAGTTAAATCCGCCGTTTCGCAATACAATATGCTTGAACCGAACTGTTCTGTTTCGGTTGCATTGAGCGGAGGGGCGGACAGCGTTGTTTTACTGCACGCACTGCTGGAATTACGAACCGAATTCGGCATAGAAGTCTCGGCTTGCCACGTGAATCATAATTTGCGGGGAGAAGAAAGCAATCGAGATGAAGACTTTGCGCGCCGTTTATGCGGTGAGTTGCGAATCCCACTCAAAGTGCGTTCGGTTGATGTCGCCGCAAGCAAGAAAAAACATCAGAGCACAGAAGAAGCCGCGCGGGAAGCCCGGTACGCTTTTTTTTCGGAGTTGGCGGGATTGTCTTCGCCGCGGTTCACCGCCATCGCTACCGCACACACAGCTTCGGATAATGCCGAAACGGTATTGCTTAATCTGTTCCGCGGGACGGGACTGAAGGGTTTATGCGGGATTCCGCCGGTGCGGGAATATTTGGTGAGACCGTTGATTTTGTGTGAGCGTTCGGAGGTGGAGGAGTTCTGCCGCCAACGAGGGTTGACGTTCGTGAGCGATTCGACTAATTCGAGCGAGGAATTTACACGAAACAAAATTCGACTGTCGCTTTTGCCGTTGATTAAGCAAATCAATCCGTCATTTGAAGATTCGATTACACGAATGTGCAAGATTTTGAGGGAAGACAGTGATTTCCTGGAGAAATCGTCGGAAATCGGCGAGAATTACAGTGTAACGTACTTGAAATCGTTGGAAAAACCGTTATTGTCCCGCATAATCAAGCGATTATTATCAAACAATAATATATCACCGACCGGTTTGAGGGTTTCGCAAATAATCGGGATTATCGAGAGCGGAAAAGGGAAAATTAATCTGGAGAAGCATCAATTTGCACTAATCAGGGACGGAAAACTTAAAATTGAGAAGATTCTCCAAAATTATCGTTGATTTTTTGGTAAATGTATGTTATACTGTTTTGATGAAGATTCTATATAATGAGTCCGCTATTGCAGCGGAAGTAAAAAAACTGGGCTCGAAAATCGCGGCAGATTATGCAGATTATAAGGATAACGATTCCGCGTTGTTGGTTATAGGTGTCTTGAAAGGCGCGTTCGTGTTCATGGCAGATTTAGTTCGTGAGATTGACACCCCTTGTGAAATTGCGTTCATGACGGCACGTTCATACGGAAGTGAGATGGTCAGTTCGGGAACGGTTGAAATTGCCGAGAGTCCGGACATCGATATTACAGGGAGAGACGTAATCGTGGTCGAAGACATTCTCGATACCGGGCGGACGTTGAATCGTATTTGTGCGGTACTGCGCTTGAAGAATCCGCGTTCGTTGAAAACCTGCGTGTTTCTCGATAAGAAGGTTGCACGGGCAGAAGCGTTCGACGCCGATTACGTGTGCTTTTCAATCGAGGATGAGTTCGTGGTGGGTTATGGCCTGGATTATGACGAGAAGTACAGGAATCTGCCGTATTTAGCGGTCGTAACATAAATAGACGAAGGAGAAAATTGATATACAATGTATAACAGAGGATTCAAAGGCGTATTAATTTCAGTTTCAATCGTGGCGGTGCTTGTCTTTCTGCTTTATGTCGGAATAAACAACCTCACAGGCGGAATCGACTCTTCTACCAAGAAGTCGTTTTCGGACGTGATGGTGCATTTCGATAATTATGAAGTGGAAGACTATAAGTTTAATTTCGGGAGCGGGCGACTGGAGTATCGGCTTCGCGGCAGAACCGAGACCGAGGTGTACAGCGTCCCTTATCCGGGGCTGTTCATGACCCATACCGAAAGCTATCGTCAAGATTATAACCGAATGTTAGCGGAAGGGAAGTTTTCGGGGCCTAAGGTTGAGCAGGACTTTATTCCCCCGACCGACAACACTTTTTGGACGAACTTTTTCCCGTATCTTCTGCTGTTAGCGATAATGATTGGGTTCACATTCATCATCATGCGGCAGACCACCGGCGGAGGGAGAATGTCAACCTTTTCGCGGGCGAACACACGGCATCAGCCGGCTTCCGGTAAGAAAATCACGTTCATTGACGTTGCGGGTGCCGACGAGGAAAAAGAAGAGCTCGCCGAAATCGTGGACTTCCTCAAGAACCCGAAAAAGTATCAGGAAATCGGTGCAAGAATCCCGAAAGGAGTGCTGCTGGTCGGCCCCCCGGGAACAGGTAAAACGTTACTCGCGAAGGCGGTCGCCGGGGAAGCCAACGTACCGTTCTTCTCAATCAGCGGTTCGGACTTTGTGGAGATGTTCGTCGGGGTGGGTGCATCCAGGGTTCGTGATTTGTTTGAGCAAGCGAAAAAGCACACGCCTTCGATTATATTCATCGATGAAATCGATGCGGTGGGTCGTCACAGGGGTGCAGGACTCGGCGGCGGTCACGATGAGCGGGAACAAACCCTCAACCAGTTGTTGGTTGAGATGGACGGATTTGCCGAAAACGAGGGAATTATCATCATTGCGGCAACCAACCGCCGCGATATACTCGACCCGGCGTTACTGCGACCGGGGCGGTTCGACCGTCAAATCGTGGTGAATTATCCCGACATCAAGGGTCGTGAGGAAATCCTGGCGGTTCATACCCGAAACAAGAATCTCGCGCCGGACGTTGTTTTGAAAACAATCGCGAAATCGACGGCGGGGTTCACCGGTGCAGACCTGGAAAATCTCGTGAATGAGGCGGCACTGCTTGCGGCACGTGCAAACAAGAAAGCGATTACCGAAACCGATATAGAAGAAGCGACCATCAAAGTCGTGGCAGGGCCGGAGAAGAAATCCCGCGTAGTCACCGAGAAAGAGCGGAAACTCACCGCTTTTCACGAAGCGGGACACGCGATTTGCACTTATCATTGCGAAACGCAGGATAAAGTCCACATGGTTACGATTATTCCGCGCGGGACTGCGGGGGGATTCACTATGTCGTTGCCGGAACAAGACAAGAACTACGTCAGCAAGCGGGAGTTTGAAGAGGATATAGTCGTTCTGTTAGGGGGGCGGGTAGCCGAAAAACTGGTGCTCGATGATATTTCGACCGGTGCTTCGTCGGATATTAACCGCGCGACTTCGATTGCACGGAACATGGTGACACGGTACGGCTTCTCCGAAAAGCTCGGCCCGATTGTATACGGACACGAAAATCCGGAAGTTTTTCTGGGACGGGACTATTCGCAAGGGCGAAATTATTCCGAGAACGTGGCGGCTGAAATTGACGCTGAAATCCGTGAGATTATTGAAACCGGTTACGAGAAAGCGAAAGACGTTATTACCGATAATCTGGCACAACTCAACACCATTGCCGACTATCTCTTGGAATACGAGAAAATCGACGGTGAAGATTTCGAAAAGCTGATGAAAGGCGAACTTGATTTATCGGCAAAAGCAGAAGAAAAGGCAAAAAAATCCGCTGAGAAGAAGAAAGATGACGAAAAACCGGCTAATTCGGAAAATTCTGAAAAATAGCTTGACAAAGTCGAGAGATTGCTGTATAATGGTAGCTGTTATTAATGTGGGGGCGGATTTACGCCGCCCCATTAAGCCGATGTGATGGAACTGGCAGACGTGCTGGATTCAAAATCCAGTGGTGGCAACACCGTGTGGGTTCGACCCCCACCATCGGTATGTAAAACAAGAGCTCACGGGTGTCGGGTTTCGCCCGACAGCAGGTGAGCTTGATGGTAAACAAAACAAGAGCAGCGATGCCTGCGGCTTGATGGTATGTAAAAAAACAAGGCTTTAGCGAGAACGCTGAAGTCTTGTCTTTTTTTATAGAACTGCGTTGACAAAATCCCTCTGAATGTGCTATAATAATTTACGGACAAAGGTGTGCCTATGCGGTAGGCGGTTAATCTGCCCTCGGAAGGGGGTGACGCTATGGAGTGGTTAGAATTTCTGACTCTCATGTTAGTTGTATGCAACGTACTTCAACTTTCAATAACATATAGCAAAAAAGATTAAGCCGCCCTCCCTCTAAAGAATGCGGCTTAATAACGAGCAACATGAGGGTAGACCGCTTACACGATACACCTATGTTTATACATATACAGTATATCATAAGTTTCCGTCTTTGTCAACAGCAAAATTTTAGATAAGAAAGGCTATCAAAATGAAGATACTCGTAATAGGTTCCGGCGGACGCGAACACGCTATAATCACCGCACTCTCAAAATCGAAAAGGCTTACCGAAATTCATGCCGCACCCGGTAACGGCGGAATCGCAGAACTTGCGACTTGTCACGACGTAAAAGCCACCGACATTCCCGGTATGGTAAAACTCGCGCAAGAAATCAATGCCGATTGGGTGTTCGTCGCACCCGACGACCCCCTCGTACTCGGAATGGTGGATTCCCTCAACGAAAATGGGTTTGCGACGTTCGGCCCGCGTAAAAATGCCGCGATTCTGGAAGGGAGCAAGCATTTCTCGAAAGATTTCATGAAACGCCACGCTATTCCCACCGCTGATTACGAGAGTTTCACCGATTCGGCAACCGCGAACGCTTATATAAAAGCCAAGGATTCTTATCCGTGTGTTATTAAATGCGACGGATTGGCTTTAGGTAAGGGCGTGATTATCGCCGAAGATGAAACGGCGGCATTTACGGCGGTAAAAGACATTCTCGATGGCGGAAAATTCGGCGGCGCAGGCGGGCGAATCGTGATTGAAGAATACCTCGAAGGTGTGGAAGTAACCGTCCTGGCATTCACCGACGGGAAAACGGTTGTGCCTTTCCCCGCCTCGACCGACCATAAACGCGCCCTTGATGGGGACAAGGGTCTGAACACGGGTGGAATGGGTGTGGTCGCGCCGGTTCCGTATTATACCGCTGAAATCGCCGATGAATGTATGGAGAAAATCTTCCTGCCGACCATCAAGGGTATGGCAGAAGAGGGCAGGGCTTTCAAGGGCTGTATTTACTTCGGATTAATGATAAGCCCGACATTTCCCGATAAATGCAGCGCGAAGGTAATCGAATACAATTGCCGATTCGGTGACCCGGAAACCCAAGCGTTGCTACCGTTACTCGAAACCGATTTGCTTGATATTATCGAGTCGGTGTGGGAAGAAAAGCTCGACACACTCGACATTAATTTCAGTAATTTGAAATCGGCTTGTGTGGTAATGGCAAGCGGCGGTTATCCCGAAAAATATTCGACAGGATTCACAATTTCGGGGATAGAAGCGACGGCGAATCCGCAGGACGGCGTTCATGTGTTCCATGCGGGTACACGAATCCAAAACAGCGAATTAGTCACGGCGGGGGGCAGGGTGCTGAACGTTGTCGGCATTGGTGAAACCCTTGAAAACGCACTCGAGAAGGCATATTCCGCTGTTAAGTCTATTACGTTTGAGGGGGCGCACTACAGGACTGATATAGGCAAAAAAGCGATTACGTAATTTTTTTGTAAAATCTTGATAATTATATAAAAAAAGACACAACGGTTAAACAAAAACGAAATCGGACACCTTACATCGTAAGGTGTCCGATTTTTACTCCTGAAACGAGGAATTCTCCCCCAAACCCACTGTCTCTCCGTAGGGGAAACCCTGCTGTGTTACCTTACATCAATCCTTGATTAAACTTGTCATACCCGCAAGATATTTCAGAATTTCAAGCACGTCGGCAATCACCGGCTTTTCAGCACCCGTGATTCGTGCGGCTTCCCACGAGAAAGTGCCGGGGCTGACTACGCTGTTCATCCCTGCGAGATACTTCAAAATTTCAAGCGCGTCCGCGATTGCGACTGTACCGTTTCCGTCAACGTCACCCGGTTTGAAATCAGAACCCGTAGACGGCGTGACAGAAACAAGTCCCCACAGACCATCGTTTTGTTTTATCCAAAAGACAGGTTCATCGTTCACCTTTCCGGCATAACGCGGTGATTCGTTATACTCAATCGGGAGTACCAACTTACCCTCGATGTTGATAAGTCCGCTTTTGTTCCCTACACGAGCGACCGCAAAGCCCTCGATAAATTCTCCCACACCGCTATACTCCTGCGGGGCTATAATCTCACCTTCAGTGTTGATGTATGAGTGTTTGCCGTCAATCGTAACAATTGCACGACCTTCAACGAAAGGCCTCACGTCGTCATATTGAGCCGGGATTACAAGCTCACCGTTCATATCGATGAATCCCCATTTACCGTTTATGCGTGCCCCCGCCAGTCCCTCATCGGAGAATGAAAACAAAAAATCATATTCAATCGGGATAACAATCTGCCCTTGGGGGTCGATTACACCGTACTTGCTTCCTATACCGACTATCGCATGCCCGTTATAAAATAAAGAAGCAGAGTTATACTCAGCCGGAATCACAAGCTCACCTTCTATATTGACAAACCCAACCTTTCCGCCTGTTCTGACCGCCGCAAGCCCCTCACGAAACGGAGTAACGTCATCATACTCAATCGGAATTACAACTTCACCGTTAGTATCGATGAATCCTCGTTTGCTGCCAACGCGGACATATGCCGGTCCGTTACAAAACGTCCCCGTAATATCATATTCAATCGGGATTACAACCTCACCTTTAGTATTGATGAATCCCCACTTGTTACCTTGGCGAACCTGTGCGAGTCCTTTACTGAACGGTCGGGCCTCTTCTTGCTCAATTGTGAATACAATCTCGCCTTCGGTGTTGATGAATGAACGCTCATTCCCTATGCGAACAAATGCAAGCCCTTCACTGAACGCATACGCATAATCATATTCAAGCGGTATTACAATTTCGCCTTTAGCATTGGTGAACCCCCATTTGTCGCCTATTAAAATCGGACACAGCCCATCTGAGAATGTGACATCTACATCTCCGTTCACCGAGAGACTCCCGATGACATTGAATGTAGGTTCGATGATGGTTGTCGTAGTGTACCTTGAGGCGGTATTCGCCCCTGCGGTAAACATTCCCGCCGGAATCGCAGTAAGGAGCGTTGCCGTAACGATTACCAACGCAAGAACCTTCTTTTTCATTATTGATTACCTCCAACTTTCGTTATCATATATACAAAAAAGCGATTTTCTCTCGTTACAGAGGAAATCCTCATCTGTCGTTGTTTCGCCGAAGACGGGCGGTGAACGGCTATTAATACGGCTTCTTACATACACCTTCAGGGACTCGAACCCTGGACACCTTGATTAAGAGTCAAGTGCTCTACCAGCTGAGCTAAAGGTGCAAAACGGCTATATTTCCGAAAACATCTGAAAGCATCTGAAAATCGCCGAACAACCCATACAGTATATCACAGTTTGGAATGCTTGTCAAGGATTATTCAAGGATTAATTTTCAAAAAATCCGTCTTCATATTCATCGTCGAAATCGATTTTAAATCCGCCGCCGTTTTCGTGTGATTGCTGTGAAAATTCCGAATCGCCGGAGCCGTCGAAATCGTCCGAATTATCCGGGTCTTCGTCTTGGTCGTCTTGCTTTTCGTTGAAGTAGGAGTTTTCCACCAGGGAAATCGCAATGTCTTCCACTAAACGAAGGTGTGACAGCTTCGTCACCCACTTTTTCGGTATGAATCCTACACCGTGATACGCACCGAGAAGTCCGCCGCACATTGCGCCGCAAACATCGCTTTGTCCGTCATGGTTGACCGCCAGACGAATCGCGTTCTCGTAGCTGTCTTCGAACAACGCCCCCGAAAACAGAGCCACCCCTAACACTTCGGCGGCGTTATCGCTCGTCCCGATGTGTGAGATTGCCGCACGCGGCGAAATGTTTTCATCTTCGAGGAAGGTCTGAACCTTTTCAATTACGGCAAGGACTTCCCCGCTGTTTCTGTAGGTTTTGAGGATTTTCGCCGCCCTTTCTATAGCGGTGTCTATGTCTGCATTGTTGATTAGTTCGGCAATTACCGCCGAATAGAACCCTGCCGAAAGGTATGAAACCGGGGAGGAATGTGTAATCGCCGAAAAATCCACCCCTGCGCGGAAAGCCAATTCGGGGGAGTAATTGAAAAACAGTCCCGCAGGGAGAACCCGCTTTACCGCACCGGAATCGGCACGTTCAATCCCGTTTATCGGGGCGGTAATTTTCCCGTAGGCGAGGTTCCTCATTCGTGAAAGTAATTCTACGTTAACCGGGTCGGAGAATCGTTTTTGATGCAATCCTTTTGTCCGTATAAGCTTCGACTTATACGGGTTCACCTGCTTATCAAACAGCCAGGAATATTCCGCACCGGCGATTGTTTTAGTCTGGGTGTAAAGCCATAACTGATACGCATAGAAGACGTATTCGGTGTAATTGACCCCGTCGGAATGTTCTCCCTCTGTATCTGATTCCGAAAGCGCGGACAGTGCCGCCCACAGAATCCCGTCGGTGGTGAACAACGTCATCTGGGTTGCATCGGTGAAGAGTGCGGTATTGGTTTTCGAACTGACGGCAAGCCGAAGGCAACCCTTTTTTTCAAAACGGCGACAGATTTCTTCAAAAGTGAGTTCTCTGCAGGGATAGCCGAAAGCATCCCCCACGGCGAACCCGGTGAACGCCCCTATAAATCGTGAGGCATTGTCGATAGAATCAATCATTTGTGATAACTCCTGTTATTTTGAATCGATAAGGCTCGGTAAAGCTGTTCCAACAACATGATTTTTGCCAGTCGGTGCGGAAAAGTCATCTCCGACATGGACAGTCGCATATCCGCAATTGACTTTACCCCCTCCGAAAGTCCCTCCGAACCGCCTATTATAAAACAAATCCCCTTTTTTTCAGATGTGAAGGCTTGTTCCAGTTTAGCAGAAAAGTCCCTGCTTGTCAATTGTTTTCCCTCAATACACAGAGCGAACACATAGGAAGACGGCGGGATTCGCTCCGTGATTTCGCCGTCGTTCTTGGATTCCTTTACGTCAATCAGTGTAAGTTTCTTGCATTGGGAGAACCCGCCGATTCGTTTAACATATTCGGCGGCGGCATCCGCGAAATAAGCTTCCTTTAACCGCCCGACCGAGATAATGGTGAAAGTCATTGTTATAACCATGCCTTTCTGCCACAAAGTGACATGAACCAAGCCTGTCCGGCTTAACGCCTTATTTTTCTGTTAGGGCGATTTTTGCGTTTGAATCGGTCACGTTGCAGTTTTCTGTGTCTGCGAATATAGCTCAAGACAATCAAGGCTATGATTGACGCACCGATTAACACCAGTAACGGTATAAACCACCAACTGGCGAAAACCCCGCCGATTCTGTCGCGGGCGATTGCCGATGAAGTTCTCTCCACCGACTCATTCGTGATTAAGTTCCACGGACCGAAAGTTTCGTTAGCGCGGAGAATCGTGATGGTTCCGAGGATTGCACCCTCGGCAATCGGGGCTTCCACTTCTTTTTCGGGAATGTCTGGTACAAACTGAACCACGCTTTTCACATCGCTTCCCCGCGGGAGGAGTGTCCAGAACTCTTCGTTCATTGCCGGGAAGAGGGTGAGGGTGTCTTTTTCACCATCTAAAACCTTGACCGAACCTATCGGGTCGGTTTTCTGCATGATTCGCGTTTTCTCAAAGGTCGAAAATGCCCAGCGGTACAGATTTCCGTGGTCTTCATATGCGTAGCGCAGCCAGTTTCCGCCTTCGAGATTGCAGGTCGCACCCATCGAAACCACTAAGTAGGTTAAATCGTCCCTTTTCGCGAGGGAAACGAGGTTGGCTGTACCGTCCAGCTTGTCCCAACCGCCGGACTCATTCTTGACATGACGATAATCGAATCCCCCGGTTTTGATTCCTTTAGCGAACTCATAATAGTACGGATTGCCTTCGGTAGGCTGAATAAGCTGGTTGGAGTTATACACGGCATACCCCTGCGGATTGTTTGAGTTATGGGGCATTTCGTGTTCGGTCGCGCCCACCAGTCGCATGAATGAGGCGTTGTGTTTGTCGTAGGCATATTTGGTAATCAGGAACATATCGTAAGCGGTGGAGTAATTCCCCGGCTCGAACAGTCCGTGCGGGTTAGCGAATTGCGTGTTCTCACACCCGATTTGTTTGGCTTTCTCGTTCATCTTTTTCACGAAGTTGGCGATTCTGTCGCCGTCTTCCACGTTGCTGTCTTTGCCGAAATGATATGCGAGAACATTCGCCGCTTCACAACCCGAAGGCAGCATCATTCCGTATAATGCGTGTTGTATGGTGAGGTTGTTCTGCAACGGAACGAACGACGCGTTCGCCGGGCCTTGCTTGTTCGGGTCGCCCTCCCAGAACTCGTTGGTGACTGCGTACGGGACCGACACTAAGTCATCCATACGGAATTCCCCCGTGCCGTCACCAATCATTTCGAGGACTACCAGTGCGGTCATGATTTTCGTGGTGGAAGCCGGGTAGATTTTTTGGTGCAGGTTTTTGGAATATACCGGTAACTCGAATTCCAGGTTGTACACGTACACCCCTTCACTTGTGATTTCTTCTTCCGGTCGGAAATCTCCGCCGCCTAAAACGGTGATTCCCGCGGTGTCGGCAGGGAGTCCGTCAGAGGGAACATCGGGCGTTTCAAGGGGATTTTCGGCGAAAACAATCAGGTTTAGCAGCAATGCAAGAATCAGTGTCGAAAAAATTTTCATTTTTTTTCTTAAAATCATATAGACAAGTCTCCCAAAATTGTATATAATAGAGATTACGTTTCGGCTGATTTACATTATATCAGATAAGCCGTCAAAAAAAAAGCCCTTTTTGAGATTGTAATAAAATTTTAACATTTCACAGGGGGTTTGGGGGAGAATCCCCCATTTCAAACAAGGAGGTGGTCAATATGGCATTAGCAATCGAAGTACGTGAAAGGCAGAAGTTTCATTTGCAGTCACTGCTGACAATTAAGAAAGCAAACCACGAAATCATTGTAAAGGATTTACAGCGAGAAATCACAACAGCGATTTCGGTCATGGAACAAGAAGACATCGCATGGGTTGAAAAGGTTGTGGGAGTAACAGCGATTTAGGGGAGAATCCCCCCGGTCTTTAGCGAACCAAGGCGGGTTTCCCGCCGCAGGTGAGGGGGGTTTGGGGGAGAATCCCCCGGTCTTTAGGGAGCGTAGCAGGGTTTCCCTGCGAAGCGACAGGGGGTTTGGGGGAGAATCCCCCATTTTAAACAAAGCGTAGCAGGGTTTCCCTGCTGAGCGACAGGGGGTTTGGG
>WRKZ01000025.1 GCA_009777835.1 Oscillospiraceae bacterium
TGGAATGTGCGGACAAAGCCTTCACTTTAATATTATGCTGTTTTGCTACAGATAATGTTTGAACCCCTATTGAGCCTGTCGAACCTAACAAAATGATTTGCTTCGTCATAGTCACACCACAAAATCAATGGGAACAACAGGGAAATACTGCCCGTCGCTGAACCCGAAAACCAGATACACGAACGGAAGAACGAACAACACACTGTCAAATCGGTCCAGGATTCCGCCATGACCCGGCATAATACTCCCGAAATCTTTCACCGCACATTCCCGTTTAAGGATTGAGGCGGAAAAATCCCCCAAAACGCCGAAAACCGCACACGGAACTGCCAAAACCGAGAGAAAAAGCACGTTCACCCGAAAATCCAACGACCCGGTGAACCAGAGTGTTACCAACTCATATCCTTTCCCCAGGAGAAAACCGAATAATGCCGCAGTGGCGAGTCCCCCCGCAAAACCTTCCCAGGTTTTCTTCGGGCTGATGTTCGGGGACATCTTATGCTTGCCCAGAAAAGTCCCTGCAAAAAACGCCCCGGAATCGCTAATCCAGGTAATCAACAATGCGTATACAAGTGCGAAAGTCCTGTGTTCTTCAAAAGTATCGAACATGAAAATTATACAGGTCATCGAGAACGGTACGCACAACGACACGAAAGTCACCAATGCGACCTGGGCAAACATGACTTTTTTGTGATTAAACAGCATAATCACAAACAGCCCGATTATAAACGCAAAAGAAACGTATCGGGTGTTGATATATTCGCGCGGGGTATCGTATCCCAGAATAAACGGCATAGCGAACACAAAAATAAGGCTAATCACGGCAACCGCTATATTTTGAATATACTTCGTGGCTACCAGAATCTCATAAACCGCCCCCACCGAAACAAGCGCGACCGCAATTAAAAAAATCTCTTTCTTGTCAAGCCACAGAATAAGAATCCCGATAACCGTCGCCACCCCCGCTGAAATCAGCCTTTTCGCCATAAATTCTTGACCATGCCGACCCGTCCTGCGCAAAAATCAACAGAAATTGCGGCATAACGGCTCGCCCTTTATTATTTTTGAAACTTGACACGCTTTACTTTCCCATTCGTCTGTTTCTGCCCGAATAATCGTCTAAAGCCGATTGCAGTTCCTTCTTCGAAAAGTCGCACCACAACGTATCGGTGAAATACAACTCCGCATATGCCGCTTGCCACAACAGGAAATTCGACAGACGTTTCTCTCCCCCGGTACGAATAACCAGGTCTACGTCCGGCGCGCCTTTTGTATAAAGGAATCCCTCAAAAGCAGATTCATCGGCAACTATTCCCGAAAGCCGAATCTCATTAGCCGCACGGACTATTTCCGCCTTTCCGCCGTAATTGAGCGCGAGACGGCAGGTCAACCCTTTATTATCACCGGAGTCCTTCTCGACACTTTGCATTTTCCGTAACAGCTTATCCGAAAACACCGATAAATCCCCGATAAACGACAGCCTGATATCGTGTTCGTTGGTGAGCCTGTCCAAATCATACAATTGAGTCTCAAAAAGCCGAAACAAATGCTTGACTTCGTCTTCGTTCCGCTGCAGATTCTCGGTAGAAAGGGCATAAAACGTGACATTAGCGACTCCAATCGCCGCTAAGTCAGTCACCCGCTCACGAAAGACTTCCGCACCTTTCTTGTGACCCATCGCAGCGGGAAGCAGACGTTTTTTCGCCCAACGTCGATTCCCGTCCATGATAATCCCGATGTGTTGCGGTAAAGTCATACCGTCATGATTTCTTTTTCTTTTGCTTTACAGACCGAGTCGATTTTCTCAATACTCTTATCCGTCAACTTCTGAATATCTTTTTCGCAATCTTTCAAATCATCTTCGGTGATTTCGGATGTTTTCTTCATTGCTTTGAACTTATCCACCGCATCACGTCTGACGTTCCTGACTGCGACTTTCGCTTCTTCACCGTACTTGTTGACCTGCTTAACCAATTCCTTACGTCGTTCTTCCGTCAACTGCGGGAAAACAATCCGTATAGACTTACCGTCGTTGTTCGGATTTATTCCTATATCAGATGCTAAAATCGCCTTTTCGATTGGCTTGAGCGCGGAAGAATCCCACGGCGAAATGACGAGTATACGCGCTTCAGATACCGAAATCGAAGCGATAGCGTTAATCGGGCTGAGTGCACCGTAATGCTCGACTTGAATCTTGTCGAGAACCCCGGGATTCGCCCTTCCTGCACGAATTGACGTAAACTCCCGTTCTAATCCGGCAATGACCTTCTCCATTTTTTCTTTTGCAACATTCATAGCTTCCATGATTATTACCATACCTTTCCGAGACACAAAGCCTCTATGAATACAAATTCTTAATATACTTTCGTACCGATTTTCTCGCCCATGACCGCCCGATATATGTTCTCCGGGTCGTGGAGGTTGAACACGATTATAGGAATCCCGCTCTCTACGCACATTGCCGCCGCTGTTCCGTCAAGAACACGCAACCCGCCGACTAAAATGTCCTTGACTTTCATAGTCTCGAACTTAACCGCATCCCCGAACTTCAATGGGTCTTTGTCATAAACCCCATCGACCATAGTGGCTTTAAGCATGATGTCGGCGTTCAATTCAGCTGAACGCAATGCCGCCGCCGAATCAGTCGAAAATGTCGGACTCCCTGTTCCGCAACCGAAAATAACAATTCTGCCTTTTTTAAAATGATGAAGTGCCTTCTGCCTTACATACGGCTCGGCAAACTGCATCATACTAATCGCCGACTGCACCCGAACTTCACACCCCAACGATTCCAACACATCGCTTACCGCTAACGCGTTCATCATAGTCGCCAACATTCCGATATGGTCGGCACGGACTTTATCCATGTTTTCATGCGCCGCACGACCCCGCCAGTAATTCCCTCCGCCGACTACAATTCCGATTTCAACCCCTGAATCGTGGCATTTCTTAATCGACTTCGCTATTTCCGTCACCGTTTCGATACATAAACCATGTTTCTTCTCCCCTGCGAGTGCTTCACCCGACAATTTAAGAATCATGCGTTTGAATTGTGGCATTGATGTTCCCATTTTCCTCTCCTGTACTCAAAAACCTTCTAAAACTCGAATATTCCCGCACACCTCCGAAAAAACGGGTGGAGAAATCGGCTGTTCATCTTCTTCCCAAAACAACGCACCGGTCTCACCCGGACTTTTTAAGGCATTGACTATATCGTTGACAACCGCACTAGCAGTAGGGAATTTGCCCGCACCCTTTCCGTAAAACACTACGTCTCCGGTAGCTTCCCCCCTTACCATGATTGCGTTGTAAACGTCATTCACCCCTGCAAGTTGGCTGTCCTTATGAACAAATGCCGGACACACTGTTACTTGCGGAGAGTCTCCGTTTTTCACTGCACGTGCAATTAGCTTGACCGTACCGCCCCTGCTCTCGCAAAATGAAATGTCTTCACGGGTAATTTTAGTGATTCCCTCAGTAAAGACAGAATCGGGATTAACCTGTTTCCCGAAAATCATAGATGCTAAAATACAGATTTTCCTGCAGGCATCCACCCCATTGACATCATCAGAGGGGTCGCGTTCGGCGTAACCGTTGTCTTGAGCTAATTTCAAGGCTTCCTCAAACGCCATACCGTCACGGAACATCTTAGTCAAAATAAAATTAGTCGTACCGTTAAGGATTCCGGCAACTTCGTTTATAGAGTCGGCGGCAAGACATTGATGTAACGGCCGTATAATCGGGATTCCTCCCCCCACACTCGCTTCGAAAGCGAAGCTGACGTTCTTCTCCCGTGCGATTTTGAGGAGTTCTGCACCTTTTTTCGCAACCAGTTCTTTGTTAGAGGTCACGACACTCTTCCCCGCCGACAAAGATGATTTCACGAACCGATAAGCGGGTTCAACCCCGCCGATTAACTCGGCAACTACCGTGACTTCAGAATCGTTCAGGATTACGTCAAAATCATTCACGAACTTGTCCGAATACGAACAACCGGGAAAGGCAGACGCATCACGAACTTCCAGGATATACTTTATATCGGCGTTTTGCCCGGTCTTCGCCCGAATACTTTCTCTGTTTTTAAAGAACACCTCGGCAGCCCCCGAACCTACCACTCCATGCCCTAAAATTGCGATTTTTGACATATATGACCCTTCCTACTTTCAGACTGTATAATACTGTATATTTCCGCTCACTACACGGCGGGACGTGATTTTGTCACGACTATAGTATATCACCACAATCACCGATTGTCAAGTAATATCTTGAATATCCTCTATGACTTCGACTCTGCCGTGATAATACGTTATAGAAATCAGCTCGTCAACCGTAATGTCGATTGTGAATCTGCCGGATAATTCCGCGCTGATATTGGTAAAAGCGTTCTGTGATGCGAAGGATATTTCGTCATAAACCACGTTCTGCTCCTTCATCACGTCAAGGACTTTTCGGCAGTCTTGAGCGAAATCGTGAATGTTCTCCTGCGGAAAAAACACGATTTTTGCCGAAACCCTGTCGGTATCCCTTATATCGCGAATCCGCGAGTAATGCTTCCCGTCTCTCCCATGAATAATAACTTGAACATTGACCTCCCGCAGGTTCACATCATCGGGGATTCCCGCCGCCAACTCATTGCGAATCAGATTACCCAACATTTCGTTAGCTGTACCGCCTTCTTCGGGAAGGTCGAAATTTCTTCCCGAATTACCAATTGCGACCGCCAACGCGATAATCGCGATTACAAGCGCGAACAACGACAAGAGCAATTGCCGATGTTGTTTAAGTTCTTTAACCAACCCAAGAAACGTCTTCGGCACTAACTGAATTGTTTCTTGTTCCTCTTCTTGAATTTCTGATTGAATCAGCTCAAGCACATTGATTTCTTCGCTAATCTCTTCTTTTTCATTTTCTTTTTCTTTAAGAGTTGCAACTGCTTCGACACCCTCTGCAAGAAGTTCTTCCATAAGGGTCAATTGCTCTTCTTCACGTTCACGCATCGACAAACCACTCCATAAGCTCGTATCCTTTTGCGACATAAACCCCGGTACCCGCCGAATTCTTCTCGTCAAAGACCTCCACCCCGGTTTTGGCTTCACTGCTGTCATAAATCAAAAACGGCACAGGCTCACGGGTATGAGTTTTCAAAACCAACGGAGTAGGATGGTCGGGAGAAATCAAAATCTTCAATCGCGTGCCTAATTCGCCGCACTTAAACGCTTCCAGAACCTTTCCGAGAACGATTTCATCAATCAACTCAATTGATTTCACTTTGTTCGCAACTTCGCCTCTATGACCACACTCATCGGGTGCTTCGACATGAATGTACGCTAAATCCATGCCGTTTTTGAGTGACTGAATCGCAGCATCGGCTTTTCCGGCGAAATTAGTATCAATATACCCGGTCGCCCCTTCGACATGAAGCACGTCCATCTCTGCGATTTTACCTATTCCCTTGAGCAAGTCAACCGCACTGACCATAGAAGCGTTCAGCCCGAACTTTTCTTTAAACGAAGGCAGATTCGCTTTTGTGCCTTCCCCCCAGAACCAAAGACAATTAGCCTGTTTCCCCTGAAAAGACCTATACGACTTCTCCATAATCGCAAACAACTCACGATTTGCATCGTTTTCCTTAATATAATCCCCGATTCTTTTACCGGTAATATCATGCGGCGGGATTAAATCCAAATTCAAACTGCCGCCTTTCCAAATAACGCAATGCCGATAACTGATTCCCGGATAGAACCTCAAACCCTCACTCCCGAATTCCTTATCTGCCTGCAACACGATTTCAGCCGCCTGCGGCGTGTGAATGTCGTCGGCGCAATAACTAAGCATTACGGCATCTTCGAATCGTTCAGCTTGAGACAGTTTCACGAGATTACACCGAAGCGCAACATCGCCCGCCCCCATCTCGATTCCCATACTGGCAGCTTCAAGCGGGGAACGTCCGCTGTAATATTCGCTCGGGTCATAACCGAGAACCGACAGGTTCGCCACGTCACTCCCCGGCGGGAGATGTTCGGGTACGGTTTTGGCAAGTCCAACCAGCGAGGTCTTCGCCAAAGTGTCCATATTCGGCTTGTTTGCAACCTCCATCGGGGTTTTCCCTTTGAGTTCGTCGCAGGGAAGGTCTGACATTCCGTCACACAAGATTACAATATGTTTCATAATTATAACCATGCCTTTCTGCCACAAAGTGGCATGAATTTCGTTGCGGAGCAATACATTACTCCAGAATCAACCACAGAGCCGGGCGAACGTTCCCGCCGCTTGCGCTCGGGAGAAATTCAACCACACCGCCCGCAACACTGATTATCCCTTCGGAACGAACAAACACAGCGGTAAGATTGCTTCCCCCCGGGGAACGTAGCCACCACCATGTCGCCGATTGACCCATGCCGTACGCAACCCGCTCAGAATTGTATTCGTCATCTAACTCGAGAATACTTTCGTCTTCGGGTGGTTGACCCAATAATCCGCTGTCACCGAAATATTTCGCCACTTCCTCAAGGCTTAACAGGAACACTTTATCAAGGGTGTCAACCCCGCCTGTACTTGTTTTTCCGTACCACGGATTCGCTTTATTTGATATTCTCGTCTCTGCGATTCGCAATTTTTCCTCGGCAGAGAAAACACCGTGGTAGAATGTTTGGTTCAGGTATCCCCGAATAGAACTGTTCTCCCAGGTCACAGAAGCCTCAATCGAGTTATAAGGCTGATTAGTCAAGACCCGGACGCTCAAAATCAGGGCTTTACCGTCTTGAATATCAAGTACCTGCCAATCATACCCGCCAAATGCTATAACATCACCGACCTTCATTGCGATATTTCCGGATTTTTCGTCATTTTCGGAATCCGACGTTTCGGTTCCGCCGCCGCTTTTCTCCAACTCAAGCCGTTTGTTTTCAAGCCGTAAATAATCAAGCTCTTCAACCACGCGGTCGTATTTGCTTTGCGAAACTCCACACGCTGTAAAAATCAGAGTAATCGCCGCCGCAAGAATTGACATAGCTGCTTTCTTCATTTCTTTACACCTCTTTCAGAATTTTTACAGATTTTCACTCCGCACGCCGAGCATTTCTCACGACAGTTCGGAGTAGTCACACCCTCATACGCCCGCTTATTTTCGCCCAGAAGAAACTCCTTCGTAACAAGCATATCGATATAATCCCACGGAAGCGACTCTTCATGTTCACGGCGACGAACAAACTCTTCAGGAGTAATACCGCAAACCTCAAAAGCCGACTTCCACTTAGCGAAATCAAAATAATCCCCCCACGAATCAAGTGTGCAACCGTTTTTGTACGCTTCAAGAATAACACGACCCAATCGCGAATCACCCCGAGCCAGTACCGCCTCAAGAAAAGACGAATTATAGTCACTGCGGCTGATTTTCACCTTACGACTGTTTTTCACCGCAAATAGCGACATCAGCAACTTTTGACGGCGAGCGGCTTCCTCTCTCGAAATCATCGGCTCATACTGAAATGGGGTAAACGGCTTCGGTACAAACGTCGCAAGCGAAATCGAGACAGAAATACCTTTGTTAGGACCGACCTGCTTATACAGCTTCATGATTTTTTCAACCAATGTATGAATTCCTGTTATATCTTCATCGGTTTCGGTTGGAAGACCCAGCATGAAATACAGTTTCACAGTAGAATACCCGCCGGAAAAAGCCACCCTGCACCCCTCCATGATATTTTCTTCGGTGATATTCTTATTTATAACGTCGCGAAGTCGTTGTGTTCCCGCTTCCGGCGCGAAGGTTAAGCTACTTTTCCGAACACTCTTAATTCGTTGCAGAACTTCATCGTTAAACTTGTCAATCCTTAAAGACGGTAACGCAAGGTTGATACTGTTCCGGTCGGTGTAATCGCTCATATCTTTGAGAAGCCCCTCAATCTCAGAATGATCACTCGTCGAAAGCGAACACAAAGAGACCTCATCATAACCCGTACTTTCACATAACGCTTTGGTCTCTTCCAAGATTTTACACGGCGATTTTTCCCGGTACGGCCGACAAATAAACCCCGCCTGACAAAATCGACAACCGCGGATACACCCCCGTAAAACCTCCGTAACTACACGTTCATGCACCGTTTCTATAAAAGGCAAAACAAATTCGTCTGGGAAAAAAATTCCGTCCATATCTTCGACTATACGTTTCCTGACAGAATTCCCCAACTCCGGCACGTAAATTCCCTCGATTAAAACAGCTTTACGATAGAAATCCGTCCGTGAAATGCCCGAACGCTTACACTCGTTGAACAAATCAAGCAGTTCAAGGGTGACTTCCTCCCCCTCCCCGATTACAAACACATCGATAAAATCCGTCAAGGGTTCGGGATTACAGGCGCACGAGCCCCCCGCAATTACAAGAGGGTGAGAATCATTCCGCTCGGCACGCAGAAGCGGAATCTCGGCTAAATCAAGCATAGCGAGTATAGTCGTGTAACTCAACTCGTATTGTAACGTGAATGCAACTATGTCAAAATCACGAATCGGGGTCATGGTTTCGAGCCCGTAAAGCGGAACATTATATTCCCGCATTAAATCACTCATATCCGACAACGGCATGAAACAGCGTTCGCACTTATATTCCTCGCGCGAATTAATAAGGGAATACAGGATTTTCATGCCCAAATGCGACATACCTATTTCATAGGTGTCGGGGAAACAGAAAGCCAATGACAAATCAACCGTTTCCGACGACTTCACGACCGAATTAACCTCACCCCCTATATATCGGGCGGGTTTTTGGACTTTTAAGAGAAATCTCTCGATTTCCTTCAATATATCTGTTTTATTCTTACTCATTACTCGTCTTCTTCCTGCTTCACAAACGGATTTATCGTCTTACTCTTACCGAAAATCATATCCATCACCCGTTTTGTTTTATGCGAAACCGCAACTTCTTCGTCCCCTTGAACGCCTTGGTTCTGCGTTACCGCAGAAATCGTCGGGGTCTTCGCCCCCCCGGAAGTTCGCGGGTTAGAAGTCCTCTCAAAACCATCGTTACGTCGAATCCCCGACAAAATGCTGTTGAAATCCAACTGCGGAGGTACTGCCGACACATCTACCGCAACCGACTCATCCGATTTAATCGGCTTCACTTCTTTTTGAATACGGGTTTCAACTTGATTATGATTTTCGGCATAATTTTCAGACGGCGCGATTATCTCACGAAGATGCGGATTCTGCGGTACTCCGACTTCACCATACTTTTCGAGTCGCAGAAGAGGTGCGGGTTTAGGTGGCGAAGTCGCTTGCGCAATTTGCGCGGTTTCGGGAATTTCAGGAGTTGTTTCAAAAATTTCAGTTGCTTTCGATTTTTCTGACGTTTCCGTCATTTCACCAGTCTCGGAAAAATCTGAAGAGATTTCTTTCAAAATCTCTGTCTGAATTACTTCCGGCATTTCCGCAGGAGATTCTTTCGGAATTTCTTTCGGTGTTTCGGTCGGGATTTCTTTCACCGCTCCGATTACATTCACCCCCGGGGGAACAACCCCGCGAATAACCCTGGTGGTTGGGGCGTACGGCGGTATTTTCGGCGAAATTTCCAAAGGTGTTTCAAAAAATGCGGATTGCTGTGGATTCAATGTCGGTATCCCCGAAATTTCCGATAACGAAGACGACGAAGACGATTGAGAAGATGGATAAGATGGAGGAAAAACAGGGGCGGTATCGATTCTCTCGAACTCAAACGCATGAACTTCTCTCGTTTCATGTGATTCAAGCGGCTCATAGGCAGAATGTTCCGGAGCAGATTTCTTGTTGGTGCTTTTGCGAGACTTAATCGGTTCTCTCTGTTCGAACCGTCTCTCTTTATACGCAGCTTTGGGGTTAAAGCTAATCGCTCGTGAATACTCAACGAAATTCTCGAAATCGTCCATTGCCGCCTGACCCGAAATGACGTTTTCGCGAATCAGCACCATATATTTATACCAATCCGAAAAATCCCGCTGATTCATATCAACGTTGACCCGTTCAGCCATCTCTTTGTAGAGCTGTTCGCACCTTGAGTGCAGCAAAGATGAATCCACCGGGGCAAGTGATTTCAATGCCGCCATCTTCTCGTCCATGATTTCAATACAACTACGGCCGTTTTCAATGCGTGAGCAGTAATCATAATTATATTTCTCGTCCTTGAGATAATATTCGAGACAGCGACCGCACTTCTGGAGGATTCCGCCGCTTTCAAGGAGCGCATCGATTTCAAGGTCAATCACCGACTTAAAACTTTCGGGAATGTAAACCTGTTCCGGCGAACGCAAAATAGCCCGAACGCTAATCATGCTGTCGAACTCTTCGGGAATAGAGTCTTTGATTACCGAGAAAACATCCATAGCCGATTTATCCGCGATAAATTCCCGACCGGCGACAATTTCCGCACCGGGGAAAGTCCCCGCCTCATCGAAATTAACCCCACCGAGAATATTCCGCATTATTTCACGACTGAGCGTACTCATCACAAAAGGCGCATTAGGTGTCCTCATCCCCGAATAGACCTTACTCGTCGATAACTCACGACACCCCATCTCGTTTGCGGCAATACTGAACAGCAAATCGAAATAACCGGATTTTGCCGCCGCAACGTCCCGATTTTCAAGCTTTTTTCCAAACACAAAATCGACTTTTTTCTGTGCGTACTCCTGCATTTTAAGGAGGTTGTTCCACTGATTAATCGCATGATTATACCGCTCTTCACACAACCGCGCGAAGAGCAACGACTCAAACTCATTCCTGCAAGCCGAGAAACTGTTCCACAAAGTAGAATAACCAATTCCGTTTTGACGACAGATATAATCAATCCAACAGTCGAACACGATTTTCTCAAAAAGCCCGCGGATATTCTTCTCGAAATATTTATGGCAAGCGGAAATAGAATTCCGCAAAGCCGCAACTTCATCGAAATTCACAGAACCGGCTTTCATGGAGGTACGGCAAAGCTGAACACATTGCTCCACGAACGGTTCGAAATCGTATTTGATAAACTTGATTAGGTTGTCAGGGAAGTCAAGGGAGTAGACTTCACTCAAGTTTTTCCCGGTCAAATTAAGCTTATACGACGGTCGCTCCATTTATTTATTCCCCTAATTCATCTTCTGTAAAGTCAGAAATTTCAGACGTGTCCACTTCACTAGTTGCGGCGGTTGTGGTCACTGCAGGCGAAACTTCGTCACCGTCAACCACCACCATTTTACCATTCTTATCGATTTCGAAATGTCGCCCGTCAAGCGATAGAACGTTGGAGGAAATCCATTTCAACTCGAACTCATGTTCCGGGTTTATTATGCGTTCATAAAGCACGTTAGGCCCGATTCTTTCATGACTGATTTTCTCGCAAGTGAGATTCCACAGTTGCTTATCCGAATCAATAGGCTCAATATAGAACGCAGCTGTCCGTTTCTCTTTTGTTTCCGGGTCAACGTATGCCACAACCCGAAAGTTAGGTGACTCCCTCAATCCGGAAGCATCTGCCTGAATCTCTGTTCTGAGATGCAACGGCATTTTATACGGAATCGAAATCGTGAGACTTTCGAGGGTAACATAAGCCAAAAAAGCCAACACAAAGAGAATCATGTAGACAGTTCCCAAAATCACCTTAAGCGACTCGTCCACCCCCGATGCAAAGAAAATCACTGTCGCAGCGATAAACGGCGGAATCATCAAATACCAATTTCCAAACCCGTAAATCAACATCACGATAATAAACGGGTGCATAAACAACGCCGCGAGTTTCGTTACGGTGTTTCTGCGGGTGTAAATCATCACAATGGCGAACATCACATTTATGAAGGTGTAAAGCAGAAAAACGGCGGCGGCTTTGTCTTCTTCAAAAACGAAATGATATCCGAAAGTCAACCGCGCAACCCAAATCAGAAACCAGATGTATCCCACCGACAAGAACGAAAACCCGAACTTCGTCCACTTGTTCGAGAAAAAGGCTAAAATCTTGTTAAAAACCTTCCCCGGCCCGGAATTGCTTTTCCCGCTCGGCTTTTTCGCAGACGGGGGCGGCAAAACAGGATTCCCTGCTGTTTTTTGTGTTTTTTCCATAGCATTTCTCCACACATTATGATTTTTAAATTCTCAGCTACTTATTTTATACTATTTTAAAAGAATTGTCAACTGTCTATACTGCTTTAATATAAAAAAACCGCCGCGACTCATACGAATCACGGCGATTGATTTAATTTAGACGTTACTTCGCCTCGAACCCTTCCCAATCTTTCAAGAATCGTTCGATTCCCAAATCGGTGAGCGGGTGATTCAGCATCTGTAACAGAACGTTAGACGGAATTGTAGCGATATGACACCCGACCCTTGCCGCTTTAGTCACGTGAATCGGGTTACGAATCGATGCGGCAATAATTTCACAATCAAGTCCTTGAACATCAAAAATATCAACGATTTCTTCGATGAGTTCCATGCCGCGGGTTCCAACATCATCAAGTCTGCCCAGAAACGGACTCACGAAAGTCGCGCCCGCTTTCGCCGCAAGGAGTGCCTGCGCCGCAGAGAACACCAAGGTCACGTTAGTCTTGATTCCTTTGGCAGTGAGAGCTTTACAGGCCTTCAAGCCGTCTTCGGTCATGGGGAGCTTGATTACGATGTTCTTGTGAATTTCAGCGAGGGGGAGTGCTTCTTCGAGCATTTTATCGGCTTCAAGCGAGATTACTTCAGCCGAAATAGGGCCGTCTACGATTTCGGCTATTTCAGCCACGACGGTTTTAAAATCCCTGCCTTCCTTCGCAATGAGTGACGGATTTGTAGTGACTCCGCAAATTATCCCCATGTCGTTTGCGCGTTTGATTTCCGCTATATTAGCGGTGTCGATGAATAGTTTCATTTTCTTCTCCTCTGATTTTTTCTTCGCTTTTTATTTTCATTATACAATATTTAGATTAATTAGTCAACTGCTCTTGACAAAAAGGGGTAACTATATTAAAATAGTAATCGAATAAGAATAACGGTAGGAGGTCATAACATTGAAAAGACGAGACCGAATCAACTATTATCTAGATATCGCGTGGGTTGTCAGCGAAAGGGCGACCTGTCTGCGCAGAAAGTTCGGCGCGATTATCGTGAACAACGATGAAATCATTGCGACCGGGTTCAATGGTGCGCCCCGCGCGCGCGAAAACTGTTGCGACCGTGACTCTTGTCTGCGCGAATCCATGAACATCCCGAAAGGCCAGCGGTTTGAAATCTGCCGTTCGGTTCATGCGGAAGCCAACTGTATCGTGTCGGCTTCCCGCCGCGATATGTTGGGTTCGACACTTTACTTAGCCTGCAGAGATGCTAAAACAGGCGGAATAGACCCGCAGGTTGAACCCTGCACGATGTGTAAACGCTTGATTATCAACGCAGGAATTTCCACCGTAATCATACGAACCGGTGAAAATGACTACAAGTCGGTGGTCGTGGAAAACTGGGTCGAAAATGACGATACAGTCGCCAGCGACGGCTACTGAGTTCTGAAAGTCTATGATAACATTATATAGTTATATAAATATTAGAAAAGAGTGAAGGAGAAGACAAACATGAAACTCATTTTTGCGATTATCAACAACGACGACTCTCATTCGGTGTCGAACGCACTGACACAGAGCGGATTCCAAGCCACGAAACTGGCTTCCACGGGGGGATTTCTCATGTCGGGGAACACTACGTTTTTGCTCTGTGCGGACGATTCGCGGGTTGACGACATTGTTGCCGTCATTCGCGAAAACTCAAACAAGCGTAAACAATTTGTACCGAATGCCGCTTCATACGGGGAAGGCAGTTACACCAGTTTCCCGGTAGAAGTAAGCGTTGGAGGGGCTACCATATTCGTCACTAACATCGAAAGATTCGAGAAAGTCTGACAAGAGCTGCGGTGCCGACGACTTCGCCGATGAGACTTAATCATCTGAAAGGGTGCGTTTAATCATGACTATCGAAACCTTACACGAGGCAGGGCGGCTTCCTCATGCGATTTTGCTGTTGGGAGGAAACGCCGAAAACGTCGAACAAGCACTGAAACTCTACAAGTGCGAACCCGCCGATACGGTTTATGTCAAGGAGGGTATGCCGGCGAGCGATTCCGAAAAAAAGTCCAAGAAGCAACCGCCGTACTCATACAAGATTGATGCGTTGAGGTCGGTCATATCAAGCGGAAACCTTCGACCGCAATTCGGGGAATCACGAGTATTCGTATTCAATGACTTTGACTCTATGGGGGAAGAACGTTCCGGTATTCAGTGTCAAAACGCACTATTGAAATTCTTCGAAGAACCACATGAGTTCAACCGTTTTATACTCACCGCCGAATCGTCATCGAAGATTCTCACGACAATTCTGTCGCGGGTGGTAGTCATCAGAGGCAAGTTTCAAGTTGAAGAAACTCAAGATACTTCCGAGCATGATGAAATCGCAAAGACGGCTCTTGCCGCACTGATTCGAAAAAGCGAAT
Organism: Oscillospiraceae bacterium; assembly: GCA_009777835.1. Lineage (GTDB taxonomy): Bacteria > Bacillota > Clostridia > Oscillospirales > Ruminococcaceae > Ruminiclostridium_E. Next base: position 14,462 of record WRKZ01000025.1, read on the forward strand.
ACGAAACAGCGGCGGCGTTCACCCGCGCGAAGGACAAGCAGTCACTCAAAAACGTGTTTGTTTCGTTGATTGATGAGTTCGCGAATACCGCCAAAAACGCCGATTCTGATTCCGCTGCGCAATACCTCAAAGCCTGCGACGTTGTCCGAAAATATATCGGGCGCATAGCCGTGAATCCGAGCGTTCCGTTAACAGCATCGGCTTGTACGGCAGAATTATATTCGATACTGTATTAATAACAGATTTTTATTATTTTATTATAAGGAGAGATGATGACTGAAATAATAGGGGTTCGGTTTAAAGATGTGGGGAAAATCTATCATTTTTCGCCGAATGGAAAAAAGCTGAAAAAAGGCGACAGCGTAATCGTTGAAACTTCACGCGGGGTCGAATTGGGGAATGTAGTCCTCGGCAATAAACAACTCGAAAACGAGGAGACGAATCGCCCGCTTAAATCGATTATGCGAATTGCAAGTCCCGACGATATTGAAAGGCATCGCAATAATCGCAAACGAGAAAAGGAAATTCTGGCGGTTTTTTCACAAAAAGTGGCTGAACACAAACTCGCCATGAAACCGATTGATATAGACTGCACCTTCGACGGGAGCAAGATTTTGTTTTTCTTCACCGCTGAAAGTAGGGTGGATTTCCGCGAATTAGTCAAGGACTTAGCGGGGATTTACCGTACACGAATAGAGTTGCGGCAAATCGGGGTGAGAGACGAGGCAAAAATGCTCGGCGGTCTGGGAATCTGTGGCCGTCAGTTTTGTTGTTCGGGATTTTTAGGGGAATTCCAACCGGTATCAATCAAAATGGCGAAGGAACAATCGCTTTCACTGAACCCCACAAAAATTTCGGGAACTTGCGGCAGACTGATGTGCTGTCTCAAGTATGAACAGGATTGCTATGAAGAACTGCTCAAGACCACCCCGAGGGTAGGGGCGTTCGTAGAAACAGCAGAAGGCAAGGGCGTAGTCAACGATGTTAATCTCCTGAAGGGGGTTCTAAAAGTGAAACTCAACAAGAACGAAGACGATGCCCCCCCGGTTCCTTTTAAGAAAGACGATGTGAAACTGCTCCCCCCGCTCCCGAACAGAGACCGACAAGCTCGCCCGAACAGGGAAAACAAAGAAAATAACGAGAACAAAAAAGACGGAAAACAATCCGCAGCGAGAAAGCAAGAAAAGGATTCATGAAATCAGAATTGATTCTTACTAATCCGACTGTAATCAAAAACTTAATGGAACGTCACGGATTCACTTTCACGAAATCGCTGGGGCAAAACTTCTTGATTAACCCGTCGGTATGCCCGAGAATGGCGGCGGCACTCACTTCAAAAACCGTAATAGAAATCGGTGCGGGAATAGGCGTTCTCACACGTGAGTTGGCAAAAGCCGCCGAAAAAGTTATAGTAATCGAGATAGATGAGGGGCTGAAGCCGATTCTCACCGAAACGCTGTCGGTTTGTCCTAACGTGGAAATCATCTGGGGGGATGTTCTGAAACTGGACTTGGCTGAAATCATAACTTCACCGGTGTCTGTAATCGCGAATCTGCCGTATTATGCGGCAACGCACATCATAATACAGTTGATGGAATCCAAACTACCGATTAACTCACTCATAGTGATGGTTCAAGAAGAGGTTGCACAACGATTCGCAGCCCTGCCCGGCACGAAACAATATGGAAGCGTGAGCGTTGCGACAAGGTTCTACAGTCAACCGAAAACGCTGTTCAAGGTTTCAAGGGGGAGTTTTATGCCCGCCCCGAAAGTCGATTCGGCGGTAATTCGCTTTGACCTGTTCGCCGAAAAAAAATACGATGTAGATGAGAACCTATTCTTCCGATTAGTGAAGGCGGCTTTTTCCGAACGAAGAAAGCAGATGTGTAATCCTGTATCGAAAGAATTCAGCGAGTCGGGCATCAGCAAAGAAACGGTCAAGTCCGCCCTTGAAGAGACCGGTAAAAATCCGTTGTCAAGAGCAGAAGAATTAAGCGTTGATGAGTTCGCGGAGTTGTACAGTGTCTTGATGAAGGGCTTATCAACATGAAACTGAAAATCATTTTGAATTTCTTCTGAAATAGGTTAGGTTATATAAATGAAAATATTAGCAATCGAAACTTCATGTGACGAAACTTCTGCCGCTGTAGTCGAAAACGGCAGAAAAGTCCTGTCTAACGTAACAGCTTCTCAGATAGAAGAACATAAACTCTACGGCGGCGTAGTCCCCGAAATAGCCTCACGCCGCCATTGTGAGGCTATAGTCGGTGTGTGCGAATCAGCACTTGAACAAGCCGAGGTTTCGTTAGGCGAAATCGATGCGGTAGCCGTTACCTATGCACCGGGACTAATCGGGGCATTACTGGTGGGGGTGAATTTCGCTAAAGGGATAGCAATCGCCTGCAAGAAACCGCTTATTCCCGTGAATCATGTGAGGGGGCATATCGCGAGCAATTATATAGTCGGCGGGTTAAAGCCACCGTTTCTGTCACTCGTGGTTTCGGGCGGACACACTTCTGTTATTCACGTTCGTGATTATACGGTTTTCGAAGAAATCGGCAGAACCCTCGACGATGCGGCGGGAGAAGCCTTCGACAAGGCTGCGCGAGCGTTGGGATTCCCTTATCCGGGCGGAATGTATATCGAACGTGAATCTAAAATCGGAAACATAAACGCATACAAGCTGCCTTTCCCCAAAACTAAAAACAAGTACAATTTCAGTTTTTCCGGGTTAAAGACAGCCGTAATTAATCTTATTCATAACGCTAAACAAAAAGGTGAAGGATTCGATGCTTCTTCATCGGCAGATTTAGCCGCAAGTTTTCAGCATACCGTATGCGAGATTCTCACAAGCAAAGCCGTTTCAGCGGCAGAAACCACCGGGGCGAAAACAATCGCGCTTTCGGGTGGTGTTGCGGCGAACTCATATCTTCGGGAAATGTTGACTCAAAAATGTGACGAAAACGGATATCAACTGCACTTTCCTCCCCTCGAATATTGCGGGGATAATGCCGCTATGATTGGCAGTCAAGCTTATTACGAGTTTCTGGCGGGCAACATTGCCGATTCTTCACTCAATGCCACCGCCGCCGTTTAGGAATTAGAACACCGTATGAAATCTTCCAGCTTCTGTAAAGCCTTTCCGCTGTCGATTGCTTCTTCCGCAACCGAAACCGCCGCCATGATAGATTCTGCTTTTCCCGCAATGTAGATTGCGGCAGCGGAGTTCAATACGGCGGCGTTCCGTTTTGCGCCTTTTTCACCGCTTAAAATCGACTTCAAGATTTCTGCATTCACACTCGGCGAACCACCGGTCAATTCCGATTTACCGCAACTCTCAAACCCGAACTGTTCCGGGGTGACGGTGTATTTTTTCAGCCAACCATCCTTGATTTCGCATACGAAAGTGGGTGCGCTGATTGAAATCTCGTCCAGACCGTCTTCCCCGTGGACTACCATAGCATTCATAACCCCAAGATTGCAAAGAACCTGCGCAAGCGGCTCGACCAGTTCTTTATCGTAGACCCCCATCAGTTCCATCTTTGCTCCTGCGGGATTCGTCAGCGGCCCTAAAATATTAAACACCGTTCGAAGCCCCAATTCACGCCTAACCGGTGCGACATACTTCATGGCTATGTGATAATTCTGGGCGAAGAGGAAACAAATCCCGATTTCACTCAGCAGATTCGCGCTTTTTTCAGGGCTGATGTTGATGTTCACCCCAAGCGACTCCAGCACGTCGGCAGAACCGCACTTGCTGGATGCACTCCTGTTACCGTGTTTCGAAACTGGAATCCCCGCCGCCGCTGTTATAATCGCCGCCGTTGTGGAAATGTTGAAAGAGTTCGAACCATCGCCGCCGGTTCCGACTATTTCGAGTGCGTTAATATTATGCAGAATCCGAACGCAATGTTCCCTCATCCCAAACGCACTCGCCGTGATTTCGTCAATTGTCTCCCCTTTCAAGCTCAATGCAGTGAGATACGCACTCATCTGCACGGGAGAAGCCTGACCCGTCATAATCTCATTCATGACCGTCTGGGCCTCGTTATAAGACAAGTCCTGCTTTTTCGCCAGTTTCAGAATAGCTTCCTTTATCATGTCATCTTTATCCTCTCTTTAACCTTCCGGTATCTATATTAATTTTTTTTCAATTCCCGCCCACACTTTCAATTCCTGCATGAGTGCGTCGAACTGTTCCAAATCAAGGGACTGCGCCCCGTCGCACAGGGCTTCCGAGGGATTATTATGACTCTCTATCATAATCCCGTCCGCGCCCACTGCAAGAATCGCTTTCGAGAGCGGTGCGACCAGACTGCGAATCCCGGCAGAATGACTCGGGTCGGCAATTACAGGGAGGTGTGACTTCTGTTTCAACAGCACCACCGCCGATAAATCCAGGGTGTTACGTGTAAGCGTCTCAAAAGTCCTGATTCCGCGTTCGCACAGAATGACGTTCGGATTCCCCGAAGCTACGATATACTCGGCACTCATAAGCAATTCATCGATGGTGTTAGCAAGCCCCCTCTTAAGCAGAATCGGCTTTTTCAAACTGCCTACCGCCTTAAGTAAATCGAAGTTCTGCATATTTCTCGCGCCGATTTGCACAATATCCACATCTTCGAACAGCTCAATTTGCGTCTGATTCATTATCTCGGAGATGATTGGCAATCCCGTTTCTTTACGTGCTGACTTAAGAAGTTCCAGACCCTCCGCCTGCATTCCCTGGAACGCATAAGGCGAGGTTCGCGGTTTGAACGCCCCGCCCCGAAGAATCCTTGCACCGCTTTTCTTGACGTTGGCGGCGATTTGCAGAATTTGCTCCTCACTCTCGACACTGCACGGCCCTGATATAACCGTGAAGAACCCCTCCCCGACTGAAACCCCATCAGCTACACGGATTACGGTACTATCATTTCGAACGGTTCGGTTGACCGCTTTATACTGCTCGGTAATTCGTTTGCCGTACGATACAATGTCATTTGTATGGACTTCATGGTCAATGTCAACCTGAGCTGTATTCCCGATAAGACAGACTGCCGTATGCTCTGTTCCCACACTTAAAATCGTGGAAAAACCCTTGCTTTCCCAGTCTTTGACGAATTTGTCCACCCTCTCTTGCTTTACGCCCGGATTCAAAATAAATACCATCTAACGCTTTCCCCTTTTTAAACAACTTCTCAACGCAGTATACCACATAAAATCCCGATTGTCAACTTTCACGCGGAATCTTGACAAAACTGAAATTAAATGCTATAATGTATTTTCATATTATTGAGGCGCAACGAACGAATTACTGAATCAGACTATAATATTATGATGAGAAAGCTTGAATAATAGCTCACGGGTCGGCGGCTCCGCTACCGAGCAGGTGAGCTGACAGGCTTATTCATAGAGGCTTTGTGACTCGGAAAGGCATGGTCTAAGCATGAAAGACAGGAAATATATCAAGATTTTTATTCTGGCGGCGGCAATTCTGTTATTTGTAAAGGTTATGTTTGACTTTGGTTCGCTGACCGGGGTGTTTTCTTCGGTAATGCGGATTATACGTCCGTTCTTTTTCGGGTTCATTCTCGCATATTGTATTAACATTCCCGTTTCATGGCTTGAAGAAAAGCTGAAGAAAATCAAATTCAAATGGATAAGGAAAGTCGCCCGTCCGATAAGTATTCTCGTGAATCTATCCGCACTGGTAGGATTCATCATATTCGGATTGATGAGCATTGTTCCGATGCTTTACAACAATATAAAGCAATTAGTCAGCGAAATGCCCGGTTATATCAATATGGCGGTAAACGGAATCAAGAATATGCCGTTCGCTGATGAATTAGGACTGTCGGCACGGCTAGACCAATTCAAACCCGAAGATGTTGCCGATTTTTTCACGGGGCTACTCCCCTCACCCGACAATATTGCGGGAATCGCCGCAGGTTTCTTTGCGGGAATCGTAACGGTTTTCCTCACAATCGTGGCTACGCTTTATTTCTTAATTGAATACAACAGTATCAAAGATTTCATAAAACGATTCATACGCGCACATTCCCCGAAGAGACAGCGACCGGCATTAAAGTATATTCGCCTGGTTGATTCAAGTTTTCGTAAGTTCTTAACCTGCCAGACGATTGACGCGCTAATCCTCGGAACAATCACCATGATTCAGTTTACAATCATGCGCTCACCTTATGCGGTAACTTTAGGACTAATGCTCGGCATTGCGAACATGATTCCATATTTCGGTTCGATTGTCGGTTCGATTGTAGCGACTTTTCTTATATGGGCATCCAGCGGGCTGAACATCGCAATCATCGCCGGAATCATGCTGCTGATTACCCAGCAAATCGACGGCAACTTCATCATGCCGAAACTCATGGGCAGTTCGATTAAGATGAGCCCGGTTTTAGTCATAATAGCAATTACAATCGGCGGTTCACTCGCGAATATCATCGGCGTGTTCTTTGCGATTCCCGTCGCTAACGTAATCAAGACAACGGTTGACGAATACCTCCAAACAAAAGAAAAACAACGAATAGCTTCCGGAAATTGGGGCGGCGAAAGTCTCCTGGAAGCGGACAAAAACGACAAGAGAGAAAAGCCGCAAGCTAGCAAGGAAACAGAAGCGAAATCAAAAACTAAAGAGAATAAAGATAAAAAGAGGAAATAAATCGGTATGAAAGATTTTGATACTTTCGGGACACTTAAATGGCTTGCTGAGGTCAAGGGCGTTTCGGGAAACGAACAGGGTGCAGGTTCAGCGGCGGAAGTCGCGTTGGAGCTGCTGAGAGAATACATTCCCGATGCGGGATTGGACTGTCATGGTTCGGTGGTGGGGTTCATCGGCGAACGCGAGAACGATAAACCCACGATTATGCTCGATGCACACATCGACCAAATCGGGCTGATTGTGACGCATATCGATTCAAAGGGATTCATCAAAGTCGAACCCTGCGGCGGAATCGACCGCCGTACGCTTGCCGCCCAAGCCGTCACGATTCATTCGACCCGTTCGAAATCGCCGATTAAAGCGACTGTCTGTACTCTCCCCCCCCACGTCAAGAAAAACGATGGCGAGGTATTGAAGGCAGATTCAATCATGTTAGATGCGGGAATGACCGCCGAACAATCGAAAGAACTCATCTCGTTAGGGGATGTCGTCACAATCGACGGAGAACCGATTTTATTGCAAGGGAAAATAGTCACGGCAGGTGCGCTTGATGACCGTGCAGGTGTATGCTCGATTTTGTACGCTCTTCATTTGCTGAAAGAATCCGACCTCGAATATAACATAGCGGTATCCTTTTCGGTACAGGAAGAGTTGGGATGTCGCGGGGCAACAGTCACCGCATACAACGCCGAACCGGAGTTCGCGGTGGTGGTAGATGTGAGCTATGGATTATCTCCCGGTTGTTTTGAGCCGAAGACGGCATATAAATGCGGAGTATTGGGTAAAGGCCCGATGATAG
>WRKZ01000026.1 GCA_009777835.1 Oscillospiraceae bacterium
ATACACGTTCGACAGCAGAATTACTCTTCCTTCTTTTACCGCATCCAGCTGTGAATACACCGATTCGTTAAGCAAATCATCGATTGTGTAGATATCGTTTAAAATAACGATTTTCGGCTGTTTTTCCAAAAGCAGTTCTTTATCGAAGACGTATCCGACAGAGCTTCCCGCAAGATTTTTTCCGAAACAGGAGAACACCGAGCTTTCGAGAGTGTCACCGGTTGCCGGGGACATATTTTCGGTTATATAGATGAAGTCGCCGATGTTGAGTGCGTCGGGATTGTTACACGTCTTTGTAATGTCTGAGAACACCGTTTCGCCTTCGTCGGCTCCGATAAATCCGCCGTATAGTATAACCCCGATTATTCGATAAACGTTTTTGAACTCGTCAAGATTTCGCGGAGCGGGAATAACAACGGTGACGACCCCGGCACGTTCAAGGGTTATACGGTCTTTTTCCGAAATTGGGGAAGACAGTAGAAGTAAATCCGGTGAGAGTTTCGAAATCATTTCTACGTCAAGGTCGATTCCCCCGCGAATTACCGCAACGTCAGACATTGTGAGCAACTCACGCGGGTAATCGCAGAAGGTGCTTCGTCCGATTAGGCGTTCGCCTTGCCCGAACTCAAACAGAATCTCGCTTAATGCCGGCGAAAGGCTGATTATTTCAGATGGGCTTGATTTGATTTCCACCCCGTCAATGAAAACCGGGTAGGGTTCGGGTTCTGCATCTGTGACAATGTTTCGGGGCGGTGTTGTTTCGGTTGGTTTTCCGAAGAGTTCCCCGAAAAAACCGAAGAATCCGCAACCGCTTAAACTTAAGCATAGTAAAATCATCAATGCTGTATAAAAAATCTTTTTCACGAGTTTTCACCTATAGTTATTTAAATTTAGATTGGATTTAATCCAATCTAAATTTTCGCTCGCTACGCGGCGGGACGTGACTTTGTCACGTCTATAGTTGTTTTCAACGACTATAATATCTTGCTCAAAATTGCCCGGTGGCTCGCCTGTCGGGAATCCCACAGCCGATAAATTAAGTCGCATAAATGTCAAGACATTTGTTGCTCTTTAATAAATCCGATGAGGCGTTCTAAATCGTTGAGGGTTTCAAGGCCCATGCAAGCATTTCTGAACATTGCCGCATTACGAATCCCCTTGATATACCATGCTGCCAATTTCCTCGATTCTCTCATGGCGATTCGCTCGCCTTTCAGTTTTGTCGCCAGTCGAATATGTTCGCGCATTATATCTAACTTTTGTGGAAGTGTGGGAGGTTCAAACGGAATTCCCTGCATACCGTTTTCGATTTCGCGGAAAATCCATGGTTTCCCGAACGATGCCCGTGCGAGCATGACTAAATCGCATCCTGTTTTGCGGTACATTTCCATGCAACTCTCGGCAGAATCAACATCGCCGTTTGCGATTACCGGGATTTTTACCGTCTGTTTGACCTGCGCTATAATGTCCTGGTCGGCTTTGCCGGAATACATCTGAACCCGTGTCCTTCCGTGGACCGTAATTGCAGATGCGCCTGCTTCTTCTGCAAGTTTGGCGATTTCAACGGCGTTGATTTGCTCGGAATTCCATCCCGACCTGATTTTTACCGTGACCGGAACTTTCGAAGCTGCCTTAACCGCACTGCGCACAATCGCGAAAAACAACCGCGGTTCTTTCATAAGTGCCGAACCCGCCCCGGTCGAGACGACTTTGTTCACCGGGCAACCTGCATTAATGTCGATTATATCGGGCTTGTATTCGAGTGACATTTCCGTTGCCCGCGCTATAGAATCAGGTTCGCTCCCGAAAAGTTGGATTCCCGATGGGCTGTCGAAACTGCGTTCGCTCTCGCTTATGTGGGGAAGTTCCGTTGTCTTTCTGTCACCGTAAACGAGTCCCTTGCAACTGGTCATTTCTCCGACCGTGTATGCCGCCCCGAACATCTTCGATGTGATTCTGAATGCGGTATCCCCAACATCGGCTATTGGGGCTAATGCGGCGGTTTTTTTGATTCTTACGTTTCCTATATTAATATATTCCATACAATTATACCATTATTGAGTGAATTTTTCAAGAGCTTTCATTGATTTTAACAGAATTTTCAAGAAATTCGAAAAATTCTCATAATTTTCAAGGTTTGATATCTCGAAAAATCCGGTCTACTCTGACAACGAAGTAGAATCCATCGCTCTCATAGACGGAAATTACTTTTTCTCCTTCTTCTATTTTTTCCGTTTTTTTTGTTTTTTCTGTATCGGGCGGGCTTTCGAGTGCGTGGACTGCGTTGACTTCAAATTCCCGCTCTTTGTGAAAAAGCCGAACTTTCCCCCATTCTCCGGGTTCGAAAGGTTCAACGCAGTAACCGTCCAATCCCGCTGCTTCATCGCCTTTCGGGAGGTTGTTTTGCATAAAAGAGTCTGAAATTCGTCTCAGCGTTTCCTGCACGGCGAAGCAAATCAACATTCCCCCGGCGAGTGCGCATGGCAGGGAGAAATACCAGTCTAATCCTGCTATGGTATAGAGACTCCCCGTTGCGGAAGCCGCCATAACAGCAAGGAGAAGCATAGTCAGGCTTTCCGGGAAGAACTTATCGAGCGGGATTGTTTTGCTTTTTGATTTAAGGGATTCGAATAGTCTGCCATTGAAATCAAAGCTTTTGATTTTCTCCATATAGCGTAGGATCAAATCGGCGGTGAAAGCTGAGGTTGACAGAATAAGCAGGAACAGATAAAAGTACTTCATTAGTCGTTTTCAGATTCAGGTTGGTTGTACTCGCTCTCGGTGGCTTCGTCTTTCGCTTTTACAACCGAATCATACCCCAGCAACAGAATCTGTTCCCCCATGTATATAAATTTTGAGTACTCTTCGTTTAATTCGAGGATTTCCGGTTCTTCGCTTGCTGTCTTGTCAAAGGAATAAAGGGCAATCGCGTTGGGTTCGAGTACGGCGATGTTTCCCGCTTTATCCCCGATTTCTACCTGTGTCGCCGTTGTCGGGACGGGTATGACTTGGTTTAACTCGGCTTTGCGGTTAAGCGAAATCATGTTCATAGTCCCGGAGGTATAATCACCGGTTAAAATCACGCAGGCAACCTCGCTGTCGGATTCCGAAAAAGCAAAGTCGGCGAGAACTCCATTGAAAACATAACTTCCGATTACATTTCCCACACTTAAATCAATCACGGTGAGGGAGTCTTCGCACAAAACGAAAACGTTGTTTCCCCTCACGTGGATTGCAAACGGAAGCGTGTTATCAGGGAGTGGAACTTCCCACTTGACACTTTCGTTTTCGCTCAATGTGTCGAGTCGCCGAACTGTTGCGGTTTGAATCCATGAGTCAAAACCAATAGTGGTGACAATTACGTCGTTGTCCGAAGCAGTAAAAACCAACTGCATTATATTTTCGTCGGTGAATCGTCTTCTATACTTCCAGTCGCCTTTGTCATCGTAGATTTCGAGAATGTTAGAATGAATCGCGCTCCTGAAAACGATGGCAACTTTCTCGTTGTTTCTGCCGACCGCCCCGTAAACGATTCTCTCCTCAGATTCTTTTTCATAAAGTTGGCCGTTCCTGCCGAGGAACGAAAACTTTCGCCCGTTATCGTCAAACACGAGGATTCGCTTATCTCCCACCGCGATTTTCGGTGCAGAATATCCGTGTTGATGCGCATAGTTGAATCCGCCGTCTTCGCCGTAGGTATAGACGTAGGTTTCACTCAGAAGCATGAATCCATTATCGAAAGGTTCAATCGAATACCCGGCGTTTGCGGGAATTTTGACCGGAAACCCCGCATTAGTCCCACTGCGATTGATTTTTTGCCCGATTCCTTCAAAAGGAGCAATAATTGCCCGAAAGTTCAAGGCAATCAACAAAACGCCTAACAGAATCACCGATAACACAATGATTTTGAGCATATTTTTCTCTTGTTTTTTGCGTTTGCGTTCTTCCAGTGATTCCTTTAAATGGTTATTCTTTTTCATTAGTAGACCACCTTATTCAGATACAATCCGCAAGCCGGGAGTGTTACCCCCGCCATCTTACGTTCGCCTCCCGATAACGTTTTGCGTATATCATCGAGACTGATTTTTCCTTCGCTGACGTTGATTAACGTCCCGCATAAAATCCTCACCATATTATGCAGAAAACCGTTACCCTTCACGAGTAATTCTACGCAATCCTCGTTAGCGTATTTCACCGTGAAATCGTAGATTTGACGGACTGCGCCATGTTCCTTCGCCTTGACGATTTCGAGGGACTCGGCTTTACAATATGCCGAAAAGTCATGCTCTCCCATGAACAATTCGGCGGCTTGGCGCATTTTTTCAAAATCTAATTTTCGCGGATAAAAGTAGGCTAAATCCTGTATAAACACGTTTCGTGTTTTACCGTTATGAATCAGATAAGCGTACTCTTTTGATTTCGCCGAATACCGCGCATGAAAGTCGTTGTCTACCGTTTCACAGGTGTGAACCGCTATATCGTGCGGTAAAAGTCCGTTCAGGGCTTTAACCAGTCCGTTATTCGGAATAGACAGGCTTGTCCGGGTATTGAAAACATATTCTCGCGCGTGAACACCCGCATCGGTTCTTCCGCAACCGATTACGGTGGCTTCGTGCTTGAACAGCTTTGTCAGAGCTTCCGTGCATACCCCTTGAATAGTGGGGGTGGTGATTGAATCGGGCTGGATTTGAAATCCGCAGTAAGTCGCTCCGTTGTAGGAAATCGTTATTTTCAGATTTTTCATCATGTCATCACATTAATCGCAATTACTCCGCCGACTATGCACAACATAACGAGAATCGCGATGTAATCAACATAACTCGTCTTGAGTTGTCTTAAGCGGGTTCGACCTTCACCGCCCGTATAGCACCGACACTCCATTGCCATCGCCAACTCGTTCGCGTGTTTGAATGCAGATACAAATAACGGAATCATAATGGGAATTAACGCTTTCGCTCGTTTGTGTAACCCGCCTGAATCCAGGGTAGCCCCTCGCGCTTTTTGCGCCGACATGATTCGGTCGGTCTCCTCAATCAAAATCGGAATATATCGTAAGGCAATCGTCATCATCATAGCGAGTTCGTGAGATGGGAATTTGATTTTTTTCAGCGGGGACAAAAGTGCCTCAATCGCGTCGGTTAGTGTAATGGGTGAAGTCGTGTAGGTTAACAGAGACATTCCGATAATCAGTGAGACTATTCGCACAATCATGAAGACAGATGTGTACGCACCCTCCGGATAAATTTTGAGGAAGTACCACTCAAAAATCGGCGATTCGTCTTCAAGAGTACTCTTGATAAAGAACAGATTCAGCAATCCGGTGAAGATAATCAATGGGAGAATCGGTCGCAAACTCTTGAGAATCAAGCTGTATCGAATCCCCGACAGTGCGTACACGAGCATGACGAAAATTGCGCATAATCCCAATGCGTAGAAGTTCCGTCCGATGAACAGCACAACGACAAAAAGTATGTTCAGGACTATCTTGACCCGGCTGTCCATTCGATGAATAGGGGAGTCCCCCGGAAAATACTGTCCGATGGTTATATCTTTTAACATTTACTTTTCCTTTTACAAAAAGTCTTAACTTTTACGGCAAAGCCGTTGGGGGTTTTCTGTTGTTTAAGATTCGGTAAGAAGAATCTTGCGGTATTCCGGCATAGGGTCATAGAGATACCAAAATTCTCCTGATTGAACGAACGTTACCTCGAAAATCATTTTGAGGTTAGCGTATGCTGTTTCTTTCTCAGATTCGTTGTCTTTTTGTTTATATTCGGCATAGTGATACGACATGTTCATATGAACGATTTGCTTTTCAATCCCGGGATGCAAAGTCTCGCTCAAGACCGATTTGTCGAACGACGTTCCTAATATGCAGTCATCTTGAACAACAATGTTCGGATTGTTTTTGTAATGACCTTGAATCAACTCCAGACAGAAGGTACGAAACCCCGTCAAATAATTCGCAAACATCCCATAATCCGGGACTATTGCATCCGGCAACATACGTACCAGTGCATCATATGCGACTTTCGGGTCGCGGTTAGTTAAATGGTTTGAGAGTTCGTTGTCATCACCAATCAGTACGAGTTCGGTGAAGTTGTGCAGCGTTTTCTTCGTGGATTTGCCTTGAGGGTTGATGTGCAGTCGTCTGTAACACACGATAGTCCAGATTAGATATCCCAGGGCGGCAAGCACGAAAATCAAGTGCAGTTTTGATAGAATCCAAACACCTGAACTTTCTCTCGAATTGTCGGAGTCGGCTGTAAGACCGAAGATGTGGATAAGAAATCGACAGAAGAAATACAAAGCGACAGCACAAAACAAATTCATCAGGATTGTGAACCCGAATTTGGACACCTGTTTCATTATTCTGTTACGTTCAAAGTCCGATATGGGTTTTCGCGTAAAAGAAATAGTGGTGAGTTCGGTGTATTCTTCCTCTTTGGGTGTTTTGGCTGTGAATTTTATTCCCGGCATGAGTCCCCTGCTTTCTTACTGATTAACGCTAAAATTCGTTCTGTCGCTCGTTCGACTGTATAGACATCGTTACCTAAGTCTACCCCCATTGACCGGAGCCGCTCGGTTAATCGGGTGATTTGCGGAACGCCTAACCCGATTTCAGTGATTTCGTCTGCCCGGGTGAAGACCTTCTCGGTATCTTCATAACAGAAAATTCCGCCTTTGTTCAAGACTAAGACCCTCCCGGCATATTTCACTATATCTTCCATTGAATGGGATACGAGAATCACCGTGATTCCCGCTTTCTTGTGATAATCGCTGATGAATTCCAGGACTTTGTCACGTCCGCGCGGGTCGAGCCCGGCGGCAGGCTCATCCAGAATAAGAATCTGCGGTTCCATCGCGATTACACCTGCAAGCGCGACACGGCGTTTCTGCCCGCCGGATAAATCAAACGGGGAACGTTCCAACCATGAATCATGTACCCCCATGAATTTCGCGGCACGGCGAACCCGTTCTTCGATTTGTTTGTCAGATAATCCCATATTACGCGGACCGAACGCTATATCTTTGAACACGGTTTCTTCAAAGAGCTGATGTTCCGAGTACTGGAATACCAGCCCGACTTCAAAGCGGACTTCACGAATGTTCACTCCTTTGCCGCGAATGTCTCGCCCATTAATCCACACTTCACCCGAAGTCTGTTTGAGTAATCCGTTCAGGTGCTGCATAAGGGTAGACTTTCCGGAACCGGTATGCCCGATTATGCCTATGAAGTTCCCTTTCTCGACCGTGAAACTGATATTGTTGACGGCTGTGACTTCAAACGGAGTCCCTACCGAGTATTTGTAGGTGAGATTCTTGCTTTCAATGACTTTCGTTTCCATGCACGACTTCCTTTTAATTTTCACTTACTCGTATATCTGCATCCATTCCCAGCCACATGAAACCGCCGTATTTCGCCTTAATATAAACGAAGGTTCTTTGGCTTTTTACATGGATTTTTGTTGAAAAAGTGCGGTATAAAGGGGATTTCAGCGTTATTGTGTTCAAACCGATATTCGGGAGCGTTATATCGACAGTGTCACCATATCGGAGAGATTCCGCTTTGATTCCGTTCACGAAGATGCTCACAACAACAAGTTCACCGACACAGCCTGATTTTACTCTGCAATTATGGGTTCTGACCATGTCAAACGCAGGGTCGGATTTGAGTGTTTGAGCCATTCTGTTGTTTATGTCTAAATCCAAGGCTTTTTCTATATATCCTTCGGCTTTTTTTATATCGCTTTCGATTAAAAACTGTTTAGCTCTCAACGCTAAATTCGCGGCGGCAGAATTATTCCCTTGAATATTCACCGTTAAAGCACTGATGTTATAGTTATTGATTGCTTTCTCGGTTATGAAAGGACTCCCGCAGAAATCGCAAATCGTAGCCTCTTTTAATGAGTCTACCCGTAAACTCGCGCTGCATTGTGTGCATTTCGCCACCACAAATGCCATAGAATCTCCCTCCCTATTTCATCAACTTTACAATTAATTCCGCACACTCTTCTTCCCCGATTACGTCGTCGGGGAAATCCATGCCGGATTCTCTCAACCTATGCGCTAACTCTGTCACCTGCGGAACGTCCAGCCCGATTTCCTTAAGGCGGTTCACTTCCCTGAAAACGCTCTTCGGTGTTCCGTCCATGATGATTTTACCGTTGTCCATCACGATTACACGCTCGGCTAAAGCCGCCTCTTCCATGTAGTGGGTGATGTATACTACTGTCGCGCCTTGTGCGTTGAGCTTTTTCACTGTCTTCACCACTTCCGAACGTCCTTTCGGGTCGAGCATGGCGGTAGGTTCATCAAGGACGATACATTTCGGGTTCATTGCGATAATTCCGGCAATAGCGACCCTTTGCTTCTGACCGCCAGACAACTGATGAGGGGCATGTTTCGCGAATTTGGTCATTCCTACGCTTTCCAAAGCCGCATCTATGCGAATCCGTATTTCTGCGGGAGGAACGCCGAGATTCTCTAAAGCGAACGCTACGTCTTCTTCAACAATCGTTGCAACGATTTGATTGTCGGGGTTCTGGAACACCATTCCCACAGTCTGCCTCAATCGGCGAAGGGTAGAATCGTCCGAAACGTCCATGCCGTCAACCGTTACCGTTCCCGAAGTCGGTGTGAGAATCCCGTTGAAATGTTTCGCCAACGTAGATTTTCCGCTGCCGTTATGTCCGAGGATTGCCACGAACTGCCCTTCTGTGATTTCCAGGTCTATATTATGCAAAACCGGGACTGTCTTAACGTTTTCATCGGGTTGCCCCGACTGTGACGATTTTTCCTGCTTTTCCGACTCTTCTGCATCAAAGCAACGATATTCGAAACTAAGACCTTTGACTTCTATAATATTCACTTGCTCTCCCTGTATATCGCTTCTACCGCCACCCCATCCCGGTGCTTGACAACGATTTCGTAAAATCGCGCGCCCTGCCCGTCGGAATACATTCTTCGACCTGTTATGAAAGTCCATTCATCTTCGCCTGTAATCATGGCAACTATTCCGACCGCTTCGCGACATTCTTCAAGAGTAAGCCCGATTAGCGTTTGGTCGTTGACCAGTTTTTCGGCATTCAGATACTCTTCATCGGGGAGTCTGCGACCCTCCTCCAAATGAATGAAAAGCAGGACTCCCCCCACTAAAAACACAAGCACCAACACACACGGAATAACAATACTGAGCGTTTCCGCAAGCCTATTGTCTTTTAGTTTCACCTTCTGAACTCTCTGTTCGGCTTGATTAGATTGTTTAGATTGTCTTTTCTTTTTTGAATTAGATTTAGATTTAGACATTGCTCAAACCTCCTTTGCGAAATTTGTCAAGCAGTCTGCCGCCGTCCGCCGCCCTTCCTCCCCAAATACGATTATAGCCGTATTCCCGCAAGGGAGTGCTAATCCGGTCGATTTGACCGGAAGCCCGATTTCGTCGGCTTGTACATGAATTTTGTGCCTTTTGCCGATTGTCATCCTCATCAAGTATTCCACTGCAGACGGAGACAAACCTGTTGTATAGCTGTTCATAAGCAGGAACAACGGCTCTTCTGACAGGACTTTTTCGCAAAGCAGTAACAGCGAATTTATACAGTCTTCCAACTTCCAGGTCTCGCCGTTTGTTCCTCTGCCGTAACTCGGAGGGTCGAGAATGATTGCATCGTATTTGTTTCCGCGCTTGATTTCCCGTTGGAGAAACTTGCCTGCATCATCGACAATCCAGCGCACCGGCTTATCCGAAAGCCCCGAGAGTCGTGCGTTCTCTTTCGCCCATTCCACCATTGATTTCACGGCATCAAGGTGGCAGACTTCCGCACCGGCATTGAGGCAAGCAAGGGTTGCCCCACCGGTATAGGCGAACAGATTCAACACCTTGATTTTCCGACCGCTTTTGCGAATGAAATCATCGCAGAAATCCCAGTTCACCGCTTGTTCGGGAAAAACTCCCGTATGCTTGAATCCGGTGGGTCTGACCTTGAAGGTCAAGTCTTTGTACTTGATGTTCCAGCTATCTTTCAGTGTGCGATTAAATTGCCATTCACCGTTTTTTGAATCTTTGCGAATATATCGCGCATCGGCATTGGTTTTAATCGATTCCCCCCACATGATTTGCGGGTCGGGGCGAATCAGCGTGTAATCGCCCCACTTTTCTAACCTTTCGCCGGCTGAAGCGTCAAGAAGTTCATAATCTTTCCAGTTCGAAGCACACCGCATTATGCCGATAACTCCCGCTTTGCGACTGCGCAGATTTTGTCTGCCCATTCTTCAACCAGTTCTTGGCTTTCACCTTCAAGCATGACTCGCAGAAGCGGTTCAGTTCCCGATTCACGCACGAGTATGCGGGAGTTTCCGCCTGCCGCCGCCGTGACTTCATCAATCGCCGCCTTGATTGCTGCATTAGACTCCCATTTACCCTTGTTTTCGGCAGAAATCACGACATTCTTGAGGGTTTGCGGAAACGTCGGAATCTCAGCGACTAATTCTGACAGAGGTTTTTGTTTATTTCCGAGATAGTTCAGCAACTTGATTGCGGTAATCAGTCCGTCACCGGTGGTGGCGTGTTCACGGAAAATCACGTGTCCCGACTGTTCGCCGCCTATGCTGTAATTTTCTTCAACCATTTTTTCGAGGACGTATCGGTCTCCGACCTGAACCACCGCAGTCTTGATTTCGTTCTTCTTCATATATTGGTGGAATCCGAGATTGCTCATGACTGTTACCACGGCTGTATCTTTGCTGAGTTCCCCTTTAGATTTCATGTGCACCGACAGTAGAGCAATAATCTTGTCGCCGTCTACGATGTTGCCTAGTTCGTCCACGGCAAGCATACGGTCGGCATCTCCGTCGAAGGCAATCCCCAGGTCGAACTCCCCGGCGACTACCTGCTTCGCTAACTCCTCTATATGGGTAGAGCCGCAGTTGTCGTTGATGTTCATTCCGTCGGGCGAATGGTTGACGACTACGCACCCGTCCTCAGTGAGTTCGTCAAGAACACCCTGCATAACTGACGCACTTCCGTTGGCGCAGTCAACCAAGACTTTCAGATTGCTATGTGCGGTTTCACTCAAGGAATACAGCAATTCGCTGTAATCACGAACCGCCACTGTAACGGTTGTCACAGTCCCGACTTCGCCGCCGCTCTTGAGGGTCGGGCGCAGGAGTTCCGGGTTTTCGACGAGTGCCTGAATCTCGTCCTCAAGCTCGTCGGGGAATTTGAAGCCGTTGCGGTCGAACAGCTTGATTCCGTTGAATTCCGCCGTATTGTGGGAGGCGGTAATCATAATCCCGGCATCCGCGCCGTATTTGCGGACGAGGTAAGCCACCGCTGGGGTCGGGACTACGCCAATGAGTTGAACATCGCCCCCTGCCGCGTTAATCCCTGCAACCAGAGCGTTCAAAAGCACATTTGATGACCGTCGCGTATCCATGCCTATGATGAGTTGGGGTCGTTCTCCGTCCTTTGGCTCGGCGTGAAGCAGTGCTGTAGCCGCCATTCCGATTTTCATTGCTAATTCCGTGGTGAGTTCGGTGAGTGCAACGCCGCGTACTCCGTCTGTTCCGAATAATCTTGCCATGTGTTTTTCTCCTTTGTAAATATTGGTAATTTTTTTTCAGGTTAATTCGTGTAGTCTTTTTTCTGCATATTCAGATAATTCGTTGAATAACGGTATATAGCGTTCGGTAATACGAACACACCAGTCATCAACAGAGTCTAAGTCTTTATATTGATGTGATATCTCGTTTCGGGCATCTAACATCTCTGCCCAAGTGTGCGAGTTAATTATATCGGTTTCGTAGCTTTTCTTCAGCACCTCTCTGGGAGAGCCTTTTGCAAAATCCGCGATTTTGTGATAGCGAACCAGAATATCTTTCATCAGCTTCCAGCTTAAATCAAAGGTAATTGAAAACTTGGCTATTACCCCGCACCAGATGAACCCTCTCGTGTAAACATCATTGTCACGCCAAACGATTTCATTGATTTTGGACAGTGAATCAAGTGAGTTTTTGAACGCTTCAAGCCTTGTAAAGTGATTTCCCATGAGATTCTATATCCTTTCTTAAAGCAGGGGAGGATTTCGACATATCGACGATGTTGAATGAGAATAGGGTGCAAATCCGCTCGATTTCGTCATTGAGTGAACGGAAATCAACCTCCCCTCCTTGAACGGCAATGTCAATGTCGCTTTTCTCGATTGCGTGATCTGTTGCACGCGAACCGAACAGAATAATCGATTTTGCACCGTGTTTCTTGCAAATCTCGGTAATCGAATTAATTACCGCTTCAACCGACATGAACTTCACCTCACTTTTTTCTTTTAACTTCAATCCGATTCAATACTTATTTGACCGGTCGGTGTAATTCCCAAATGTTTATACGCTAACACCGTTGCAGTTCTGCCCCGCGGAGTCTTTGCTACGAATCCTAATTGCATCAAAAACGGTTCGCACACGTCTTCGAGAGTTATAGACTCCTCCCCCAAAGATGCCGACAGCGTGTCGAGTCCTGCCGGTCCGCCGCTGAACCCTTTAATCAGCATTTCGAGATATCGTCTGTCTAACGAATCCAATCCGAGTTTATCGATTTCGAGGCGGGATAACGCAATGTCGGCTAATTCTTTGGTGATTTTACCATCCCCCATTACTTCGGCGAAGTCGCGTACGCGTTTGAGCAATCGGTTCGCGATTCGGGGTGTCCCTCTTGAACGGCAAGCGATTTCCAGCGCACCATCTTTGGTGGTGGGAATGGCTAAAATCACCGATGAACGCATGATAATCTCGCAAAGCTGTTCTTTATCATACAGTTCAAGCCGTTGAATCACACCGAATCTGTCGCGCAACGGATTCGTCAGTTGTCCTGCCCGTGTAGTCGCCCCGACTAACGTAAATTTCGGCAGATCAATTCTGATTGATTGTGCCGACGGCCCTTTCCCGATGATTATGTCAAGTGCGTAGTCTTCCATTGCGGGATAGAGGATTTCTTCCACCTGCCGCGAAAGCCGATGAATCTCATCTATAAAAAGCAGGTCGCCGTTTTGCAGATTAGTCAGCAGTGCGGCTAAATCCCCGGCTTTCTCGATTGCAGGTCCGGAAGTCACCCTGATATTCACGCCGAGTTCGTTGGCGATAATCATGGATAAGGTAGTCTTTCCCAGTCCCGGCGGGCCATACAGCAGAACATGGTCGAGTTCTTCTCCCCTGGCTTTCGCCGCCGTTATGAAGACCGAAAGGTTTTCTTTGACTCTGTCTTGCCCGATATACTCGGCGAGTGTTTTCGGTCGGAGTGAATACTCCGTATCGAATTCCGCTTGGTTTGTTTCGTCTAATTCCGGTGCAACCAACCTTTCGGCGGGATTCTCATGATTATCACCGTTATGATTGTTATAAATCATTGCATAAACTTCTCATTCTTTTAATAGCGTTGAGTTTCTTCTCTAATCTGTCGGATTTGTTGGGTCGTCGCTTGCTTGCTTGGGCGAAGTAGGAATCCATTTTTGCGTAATCGCCTTTAATCGCCATGACCACCGACATTTCTTCCAATGCTTCTAAAAACTTTTCGTCTTTTCCGATTGTCGTGAAGAATTGTTCTTCCGCTTCGTTATATTCCCCGCGACCCATGCGAATCATTCCGAGCATGAAGTTCGCCGCAAGGTTATCACTGTCATACTGCAAAACCCTGCTGTAATAAAACTCCGCTTTTGAAAAAGCACCTTGCTGTATATATGTGTCAGCAAGACTGAATAGTGCTCTAAGGTTCGCCGGTTCGGAGTTTACCGCTTTCACGAGACAGTCCAACGCTTCCGACTCTTTGCCTAACGCCGAGTAGCACTTAGCCAACCAGTCAAGACAGAACGCACTATTTTGATGAATGATTGAATGTTCGAGGGCTTTTTCGAGATAGCGTAAAGCCGGCGAATAATCATCGTTCATATAGGCGCAAATCCCTTTATAAGCGAATCGTGCCCCTATATCGCTGTAAATGGAAACATCTTCGCCTATGTAGGTCTTCGCAATTCTGCTGAGTTGTATGGAGTTGACCAGATGTCTCCCCGAGACAAAAAGGCAGACCCCCAAAGATATCGATAAAATTGTCATGAAAACAACGCTTAAGATAAACAAGATTCTATAGTCTCCTCCAGTTTTTCGAATTCGTATATATCGTTTGCCATTGCAAGCAGATAAAACTTCAGCGCATTCTCTTTGTCGCCTTTTTTGGCGTATTCGATTGCGGCTTCCGCCATTGAAGAGACAAACGAGTTATTCACCTCAATAGATTTCCGGTATTGCGTAATAGCTTTATCGTTTTCCCCCAGATTTGAGTAAACGGTTCCTAATTTATAGTAAACTCGTGACGAAGTCGGGTCGTAATTCAATGCTTGACTGTAACGTTCAAGAGACTCCTCTTTACCGCTATCGATTTTGGAGTACAAGTCACCCAGGCGTTCCAGTGCAAAAACGTCCGATGGGGCGACTTCTACCGCCGCCGAATAACAAATTGCCGCCAACGCGAAATCGCCGTAGTCTTCGTAACATCTCCCTGCCCAACCTAAACAGTAGGATTTGTCGAGTGGGTCACCGGATTTTTCGGCGACCTTCATAAACGCGATTGCGGTGTTTCTGAAAGAGAGAGTGCGTATGGT
Source organism: Oscillospiraceae bacterium (assembly GCA_009777835.1). GTDB lineage: Bacteria > Bacillota > Clostridia > Oscillospirales > Ruminococcaceae > Ruminiclostridium_E. Next base: position 14,646 of record WRKZ01000026.1, read on the forward strand.
TTCTTTCGAGACCAGCGAACGCAACACCCGTTTGAATCGGACTTTTGATTTCGGATCAGTGCCGAACCGCACACTATCGAATAGGCGTTCGACCATATTTCGGGTTACTTTTCGTCTGTTCGACAATTTGATATGAATCGTTACGTTAATCAGAATGATGATTAGAAGGTATACTGTCGCATGGATAAATTCAGTAAGTCCCATATACGTCTTGTGTCCTTTCTAAATTTTCGCTCGCTACGCGGTGGGACGTGACTTCGTCACGTCTATTTAACCATTTTTGCTCAATTTCTTTAATGCTTGCTTGATTTTCTCGCTTGTTTCCATTTCTTCGGGGAGTCCCGACAGGGCAACAGCGGATTCTCCTGCGGTGAATCCCAGTACAAGCAATGCGCTGATTGCTTCTGAATTGCTTGACATATTGCGGTTTGTGTTCGAATTTTTGCCGGTATTTGTATCAAGTCCAGCGAAATCGCTTTGCCCGGCGAGTTTATCCTTGAGTTTCAGTATAATCAGTTGGGCGGTCTTCGCACCGATTCCCGGTACACGGGTCAGTGCCTTTGCATCGTCGGCGACCACGCTCAATGCGAATGTCTGCGGTGACATTGCCGAAAGTATCGATAGTGCGGCTTTCGGCCCTACCCCCGATATAGACAGCAACATCTTGAAACAATTCAGTTCGTGTGCGGTGACAAATCCGAACAATTCGATTGCATCCTCACGAACGCTCATGTAGGTTAGAAAACGAGAGTTTTCACCGATTTTAAGTCCTTCCAGTGAGTTGGAGGTAGTTCGGCAAGCGAACCCTACACCGCCGCACTCCACCACGGCGAGTTTCAGCTCATGGTCGATGTGGATTAATTCGCCTTTGACGGAATAAATCATAAATATGACCATACCCTTCTGCCACAAACGTGGCATGAATTAAGCCTGTCAAGCTCACCGGCTTAACGGCGAAGCCGCCCCCGTGAGATATTATTCAAACTTTTAAGTATTTCTCCTTGCGGAATTATATGCGTGTGCATGACAGATTGCGATTGCCAACGCATCTGCTGTGTCGTCGGGTTTTGGGATGGATTCCAGATTTAAAATTCGCTTAGTCATCTCTTGAATCTGTGACTTGACGGCTTTTCCGTATCCCGTGACTGATTGTTTCACTTGCAATGGCGTATATTCTGCGATTTCCAGGGCATTATTTACCGCCGCAAGAAGAATCACCCCGCGTGCCTGCGAAACATCAATCCCGGTCTTTTGATTAGTCGTGAAGAATAATCGCTCTACCGCCATGAATTGCGGTTTATACGTTTCGATTAGTTGGTGTAAGTCGGCATATATTTCTTTTAGCCGATGTGCAAACAAATCATCGGCACTTGTAGTGATTGCCCCATAACTCACCACTGAAAATCGCGATTTTTCGTAGTCTATAACTCCGTAACCTACCGTTGCGTATCCGGGGTCGATTCCTATAATTCTCATACGCAGAAAATTATAGCACAAAATCACCTTGATGTCAAGAAAAGTTTTATTGGAAGTAAGGGTGTAATCCTTCACCTTCGGTGGCTGAAATTCAGTCGAAATTTCAAACAACGCCGCCGACAGAGTCGGTGACGTTGTTGATTTTCATGTAAACAGTTCCATAAACTCTTTCGGGACGCAGTTATCTGCGTTGAAATCGTCGAGCAGATTCTTCTGCGGGGGTTCGTTCTTAATCTCCGCAGCATAATCCCGCATAGCTGCCGGGATTTTATCTCTGTTTTTTAGAATCGCGAGCAGGGCTTGCCTGACCTCTTCACGTGTTCCCACACATTCGAACGGCTTGTTCAGTTTAGGATTGGCGAGTGATTGAAGTAAATCCGATAACTCGGGATTTTCAAGCAGGTTTTCGCCGAAGATTTTGCTTACGGTTTGGTCGTTCTCGCCTGATTCCAAGAAAGCGGCAAGCATGATATATACATACAAGCATTTCGCGCATTTACAGCACCAGGTATTGGATTTTGTCCCGGCATTACAGGATTGAAATACAGGAAAATATTTCGGAAACTCGGCGAATTTTCTTGTGATTTGCATTTCATTCCATGGGCGCAACAGACTGAAATATTCCGGCAGTGAAGGGGAGATTCTTGCGCAGTATTCACGGAAATCCCTCTCAAATTCGGTGCTTTTGCTGTACTGATGATTTACGTTCGAGTTTGCAATATTGCCTTCGTCCGCACTGCTTTCGTTGGAGAGTACGATGTATTTCTTTCCCGACAGATAGGCGAAAATCAGCGATGAGAATGCAACAATCGCCGAGAACGGAGTGTGACCGTTCAGGTAGCCTTTTCGATTTAATTCTAGTAGGGTAGGGTCGATTGTTCTGTTGGTTTTGATTATTCGTGAATCGGGGTAGCCCGCAATCACCGCCGAATCGCAGGCGCGTTTTATATCACCGATTATGTAGCAGTGATTGTCTTCCATGCCCTTACGCAGTAATTCCAATGTGACTATGCTGTCTTTCCCCCCGCCAACAGGAATCAGGCATCCCGAAAGTTCTTGTTTAGGGACCGGGTTTGAAGTCTTTTCTTGTTTTTTAAAACCTTCCGTGATAATTTCTGCGAAATCCTCGTCGGGCGTGATTTTGTTAGTGTAGAAGAATTCCCCAAGTCCGTTGCGGTAGAGTTTCTTCCACCAGTTGACCTGCCACTCGTCGAGATTTCCGCAACGTACTTCAATAAGCGGCGGGCAGGCGGATTTCCAGTAGCTGACAAGCTCTACCATGCCGAGGTTGAAGACCAACTCGTGAAGGAGGCTGTCATTCGGCGGAACGTTCACGTCTTTGAGCAGGTGAGTCCATTTCGGACGGAATTCGTATTCGTCCATCGAGAAGTGGTAAGAAAACCCATCATCGCTAATCGAATAACCGTGATAAATAAATTTTTCATGTTTCATAATCTGATTATAAACGATTGCTGTATAAAAAGTCAAGAATACGGCAACATTATTTTTATGAAGATTGCTTTTTACGACATTTTATGCCGGTTTTCGAAGATTTAACTTTGTGAGGTTTAATACAGCCTATGAAAATTGCTTTTTACGATGTGAAGCCCTACGATAAGCCTTGGTTTGACAGACTCGCTCCCGAATATGATTGCGAAATCAAATACCTTGATTATCACTTGAACGTTGATACCGCACGTTTTTCCGAGACCTGCGAAGTTGTCTGCGTTTTCGTGAATGATATGGTTGATAAGGCGGCAATCGATGTTCTCGCCGAAATCGGCGTGAAGCTGATTGCGTTGCGTTGTGCGGGATACAACAACGTTGATTTGAAATCAGCGTGTGAAGCGGGAATCCGGGTCGTTCGTGTGCCGGAGTATTCGCCTGCCGCCGTTGCCGAACACGCAATGGCATTACTTCTGTGCGTGAACCGCAAAATCCATCGTGCGTATTCCCGCACCCGCGAGAATAATTTCAACATTAACGGATTAATCGGATTTGATTTGCAAGGGAAGACCGCAGGAATAATCGGGACAGGGAAAATAGGGAGTGCCTTCGCGCGAATTTGCAACGGATTCGGTATGCGGGTCATTGCCTACGACCCTTCGCCCGATGAAAACTTTGTCGGCGATTATTTCTCGCTTGATGAGGTATTTCGTCAATCTGACATTGTTTCGCTCCATTGCCCGCTTGTTCCGCAGACTCGTCATATGTTAAACGGTGAGACAATCGCCGCACTCAAAGATGGGGTTGTGATTATAAATACTTCCAGAGGCGGATTAATTGATACCCCTGCTTTGATTAATGCCCTCAAGTCAAAGAAACTTTACGGTGCGGGGCTTGATGTATACGAGGAAGAAGCCGATTATTTTTTCGGCGATTATTCCGCTGAAATCATCACCGACGATGATTTAGCGCGATTGCTGTCCTTTCCGAATGTGGTGCTGACTTCTCATCAAGCATTTTTCACCGAAGAAGCGACGAGACAAATCGCCGAAACTACGCTGAAAAATATACAAGATTTTTCAGCTTCAAATAACGGTGGAAGTTTTGTAAACGAAATAACCTGCGATAACGTCAAGCGGTTGAATTAAAGCACAAAACAACAGCAAAAAGCCGGGATTATTCCCGGCTTTTTGCTGTTGTTTTGTCGTATTTCGCGAAACGCTTACATAGAAACCTGATATTTCGTCCGAACCTGGTTGATTTGTTGCGGTTGAGCCTGCTGTTGAGGGTACCAGCCATTTTGTTGCATTGCGGCGTAGATGTTGTGCTGCATTTCGATTGAGTCGGACAGGTTGCACTTGAATGCCTTTCGAATAGGTTCGGTTGATGCTTCGGTAGTTGCATAGTGGTAGAGTCCGTTAAGAGTCTTGGAGGTCATCAGCAGGTCCTCCATATACTCTTTATCGCTCATTTGTCTGTTTTGCATGAAATCGTTTCTCCTTTCGTGATTTAGTTGTGGTTTAGCCCCTGAGTTGGTTCATCAGGTTTGTAAAATGGGTCTGATGTTGTTGCGCCATCTGCGCACAGATGTTCTTTAGTCCCGGATTTTGGACTTTTCCGGAATAATCGGCGCATTTGATGTGAAGCTGCTGTTCCATCCCCAGCGAGTCTTCAAGGTATAACAGTTCTTTAGGTGTCATGTTTACCCCTTTCCTTTCGCCCTTGAATTATTCTTAAAGTAAGGCAAGTAAGGCGAAAAATAATTTGGTAATAATATTATTGCCCGGGCTATTGCATTTAATTCAAAAATATGATATAATATCTTCGGATTAGGTCTGAATTAAATCATTATAAAAAGGAAAATATTAAATGAAAATTTTTCTGGTTGATTTCGAAAACGTACATTCTGACGGGCTTGCAGGGGTAGATTTCCTTGCGGAAGATGATGAAGTCGTGATTTTCCACTCGAACAATGCCGACACGATTACGTTTGAGATGATGCACAAGCTGATGTTCTCAAAAGCGAAGGTGAGTTATTATAAAGTACGCAGAGGAGGGCGAAACGCCCTCGATTTTCAGATGGCATCTTACTTAGGATATCTTGTAAAGGTTTATTCTGACGAACCCGCCGATAAAAGCGTTGAGTTTTTCTTGATTAGCAAAGATAACGGGTTTGATTTCGTGATTGATTTCTGGGAATCCGGTAATATCAACGTTAAACCGAAAATCAAACGTTTCTTTGCCGTGAAAGCCGCGCTTGCCGTCCCGAAAATCAAATCGATGATTGGCTCTCCTTTAAAAGAAAAGCAAGAGCAACGTCCGGTTAACTCTATTGAGCGTGTGATGCCCGCCCTTGAAGAAATCCCCTTGCCGGAAATGCCGGAAGAAACTCCGGTGCAAATTATTCCGATTACCCCGATTATCAAAGTCGCACAAATCTCTGAAACTCCGGAAGAAACTTTGAAAGAAACTCCGGAAGAAATTCAGGAAGAAATTCCCGGGGAAATTACGGCGGAAACTTCGGAAAAAAATCAGGAAAAGATTTCCCCTGCTCCTGTGGTCGAGGATGTTGTCGTTGTTGCCGAAAAAAAGAAATCCTCCACGCGAAAGAAACCGCCCTCAAAAACAAAAAAGACGGCGGAGTCGGAACCCCCGAAAGAAGAGCCTGTCGAAGAGGAAGAGCAGAGTGAAGTAGATGAGTCGTCGGTTTCGCAGGAATCGCCGGAATCGTCTGAATCGTGTGAATCTCAAGAAGAGGACATCATCGGAACGTTGTTGTCTCACGCGAAATCATCGCATGACCTTTATATAAGTGCGGTTAAGCGTTTCGGGCAGAAGAAAGGCGTTGAGATTTATCGGGATATTAAGTCGCGTTTCGTTTCTTCGAAAACCGGTTAAAAATTTTTTCAAAAATTTTGTCAAAACCTATTGACAAGTCCGAAAACGTATGCTATAATATATTCTGTCATGTGGCATGACGGAATATTTTAGGCGGCATAGCTCAGTTGGCTAGAGCACTCGGTTCATACCCGGGGTGTCGTTGGTTCAAATCCGACTGCCGCTATTCACTTCTTCGCAGAAGTCTGTCAAAAAGCGATTAAGTTAAAGCAAGTAAAGGCCCGTTGGTCAAGCGGTTAAGATACCGCCCTTTCACGGCGGTGACAGGGGTTCGATTCCCCTACGGGTCAGCACCGATAAATGCAGATGAACTCTGTTCAACCCTTTGTTGAACAGAGTTCGTGCTTTTTAATGTAAGGTAATACCGTAGGCAGCCGCCCCCGCACCCCTTACTTTCAATAAATTCACTCTGCTATCAAAACCCGCCCCGAAACTCGCCTAATCCGTGCGGACACCAACCACGCCGCGACAAGTGCAATCAGGCAAACAAGCGCGACAGGGAACAGTAACTCCAATGCGTTGAACTGCAAGCCGACTTGCGGTACGCCGAAAATTCCGAAAATGAACGAAAGTAATACACTGCTTGCAATGAGATTTAGCAGAATTCCGAAAAATCCGCCGAGTAGCGAGACTAATAAGAAGCGCAATGCAAACTGTGCGCGGAGTTGTCTTGATGTAAAACCGGTGGACTTGAAAATGCCGATGTCTGCGTTTTCGCGGTAGATTGCAATCATAGCGAGCAGGAAGGTAATCAGCGCGACTAAAACTATCGCCGAGTTCACGCTCCATTCCGTTGAGTTGAATCTGCCAGTTTTTCGTGCGGGAATCATTCTCGCCGAAACTCGTGGAAGCGTTATCCAAAGCGGATTTGAGCGTGTCGATTTTGTCTTTCTGCGTGTCGATTTCCTTGCGGAGGACAGCGTTTCTCGAAGTCAGCGATTGTACGCTTTTGTCGTTCTTGTCGAATTGCGAAGTGACTAACTGCATCTCGCTCCCGAGTACCTTGAACGACTGGTTGATTTCACGGAGAGCCGCTTTGAAGTCACGTTCACCCTCGATGCCGATGCGTAATCCGAAGTCTGACATTTGTGCGAGTCTCCTTCCGTGAAATTTTTGTCGAAAAGGGGTTGTAATTTTGGACGAGATGTGTTATAATGATTTTAGGAATTTTATATTTTGAGAGGTTGTATTATTGAATTTCAAAGAAAAAGTAAAGCAAATAAAAACAGATATTCCTGTGATTTTTATTGCCCTTAAAAGAAAAGAAACACCAATAATAGCGAAAGTCTTTGCGGGAATTGCGATAGCTTACACGCTTTCGCCTATTGATTTAATTCCAGATTTCATTCCTATTTTGGGTTTATTGGAT
>WRKZ01000027.1 GCA_009777835.1 Oscillospiraceae bacterium
AGGAGTAGGCAGGGTCGGGGTAGTTGACGGCTTCGAAACCGAGATGTAGTCAAGGCTTACCCAACCGTATTTTCCGTTGTAAGAGGTATATGCCCAGTTCCCTTCGGCATAGGGAATATGTAGGGCAGTTCCGCGAGGAATCGAGCCTATTACCGTGTGTCCCATTCCCGCACCCGAACGCAGATTCAACGTAGAACCGTTCGGGACATTGACGTAGCGGGTTGCGTTCACCCTTACTCTTGCGCTTGAAGCCGATACTGTTGTGTTCAGTCCTATGTTTTGTGAAGTCAGCGATGTGACTGCGATTATAGCCGCAAATGCTGCCAGGAGGATTGTGTTAATTATTTTTCCGTTTTTTTTCATTTTAAGACCTTTTTACCTTTCTTCCTAAATGGTTTATTATGACAAACAAGTTGTCATCTTGTTGTTATATTATCATACAAAATCGGACTTGTCAATGCTTTTTCGCATTTTTGTAGAATGTAACGAAAACTTGTCTTGATTTTTGTGCAAATGTCACAGATAAATCGGCAACATTCACCAAATTTCGACTGGTTGCATATGATTGAATAAGTCTAATGCAATTAGGCGAATTAAATGAAAGGGGAAAGAAAAAATGAGTTGTCATGATGAAAACAGGAGGATGTACGAACAAAGGGGTGGCGATTTTGTTGAAGATATCGCCGGAATTTCGGGCCGGGGGCATTCTGCGTGTGTAGGGATTCGTGAAGTCAAGGAAGGCTGCGGCGATATTAACATGGGTCTCCGCGAAATCGATAAGGCGCAGAAGAATGTCGATAAAGCCATTCACGAAGTCGAAAAGGCACTTAAAGAATTAAAGTGCTGCCAGCAGGAACTCCGTACCGCAGGGCGTTATGAGCGGGAAGGTCTGGGCGATATCGACAGGGGTATACGCTTAATTGAAGACGAGCTGAAAAAGCCGATTCATATTCCTCCGATTTGTCGCGGATAACGATTTCTCGGCGAAAACGCAAATTCACCCAAATTATCCCGTGTTAGATTGACACGGGATTACATATTTATTACCATACCTTTCCGAGACACAAAGCCTCTATGAATAAGACTGTCAAGCTCACCTGCTCGGCGGCGAAGCCACCGACCCGTGAGCTATTATCCGAACTTACTATGTACCGCTTAACGTTGTCCTTACAATTTTGCAAAATTTTTCTTACAACACTTGACAAAGGCGATTCCTTATTATATAATAGCTATAATTAAGAAATCCGGAATAATTATTGAAAATTTTAACAAAGGAGAAATAATCTATGTACAAGGAACAAACCAAACGCAAAATTCTTTCGCTGTTTTTGTCATTTGCGGTGATTCTCGGCATTATTCCGTTGGTGAATAATACCGTAAACGCTGCCGGCTACATTATCACGAATCCCTACGAACACGTGAACTGGAGTACTTATAAACAGTACAAGGCAGGATTCCACAGCCATACGACTAACAGCGACGGCTCGAACACCACGAGCTCCACGGCAGAACGCTACTACGACCTCGGCTACAACATCGTGGCGTTCACCGACCATAACTACACCACGATTTCACCCAATTTAGTGGGAACAGGGGCTATGTCCCGTACCCGAATCAATGAGATGGCAAACGGAAGCGGCAGAACCGGAGACGGTATGATTTTCGTCCACGGTGCGAACGAGCGTTCCGGGTTGAAGTATGCGGCTTTGGATGCAATCGGGGCGAAACCTTCCGACCCGCCGAGTCATCATGTACTGACCTACTGGTCAACCATAAAGAACTCAAGCCGCGAGGAAATCTCGGATATGCTTAAACGTCTCGCCGCTGAGGGAACAGGGCTTGCGGTTGTCGCTCACCCGGGACGGAATACCGGAGCGTCTCGCTCTCTTACGAGTAGTGCGACTACCGCCAACGGCATTTCCAACAACCCGAACATCTATAATAAGTACGTTGACCTTTTCAGGAATAGCCCGGAATTAATCGGAATGGAAATTATTAACGAATTCGACTGGGAGACTTTCGGGGACAAGAGACTTTGGGATAACATACTCTCTCAACTCATGCCGGAAGGTCGTCCGGTATGGGGATTCTCCAACGATGACTCCCACCGGAACGCTCACATCGGGTATTCCTACAACCTTATGCTTATGCCGGAATTAACCGTGGGAGAGTTGAGACATTCCATGCAGACCGGTGCGTTCTTTGCTTTTTCGCGGGTTGACCGTCAACGCGGAATCCATCCCGGTAATCTGCGTATTGAAGACCAGAACGGCTCGGCTTCACGTGCGGAAACGGCATTAAATCTCGCCGTTCCCGAAATCCGCAGTATATCGGTTGGGACGGACTCAATTACCATATCAACCGACTCCGGCAGTACCGTGGAATGGTTTTCGGGGAGCGGTAACAGGGTAGCGACGGGTAACACTATTAATCTGGCAAACATCGACATCACGAATGGTTACGTGCGGGCGGAGGTTTTCAACACCTCCCGCGGTATACTCTACACTCAACCTTTCGGGGTTGAAGCGACTTCTCGCCCGAATACTACACTTCAAAGCGTGAACGGGACTTTTGAACCTGTGACGGTGGCTTCCGGGGCGTATGCCAATGAATGGGGGTTGAATCTTCCGTCGGGTACTGCGCTTACGACGAATCACGGCATACGCTACGGTGCGATTAAGTGGAACTTTTCGGGATTGTCCTACGACCGCAGTAAAAACGATGCGAATCAGACCTTTAACGTTAACGGAACGGTTATTCTCCCACCCGGAATCAGTGCGGGCGGCGTGTCCTTGAACGTATCGGTGCATGTGACGGTGCTGAAAGACTGTTCCACCTGTACGACTAATGCCTACGATGTGTGGACACCTAACTTCATGGGGAAAACCGTTGATGGGGCAAACGTCGGCGGAAATATGGGGGTTCAAATTCGTGATACCGCTAATTCGACCGTGACTTGTTCCTCCTCAATGAACCAAATCAGAATCTCCAACAATACCGCAAGCGACAGCCGTGGATTCCTTATCAATACGACTTCCGGGGCGGCGGGGGCGAAGCTCTCCGGGTGGAATCGGACTACCTCCTTCGAAGCACGTGCGGGAATCACTTACCGCGCTACGTTTGACGCATCGATTTCCACCGGAACAGGACAAGGACGTGTTCGGCTTCGTGAAAACGGCAGCTCGGATGTCCGCGACGCATTAGACATGAATGACTTATCCACGACAGCCAAGACCTACTCTTACGAATGGACTCAAACCGGTGACGAGAACCTGGAGTTCAACACGCGTAATTTGGGTCAAGGTGTTTCGCTGAACATAACCAACTTAAAGATTCAGCGGGTGATTTCTTCCTGCGTTGACCCGTATCCTGCTTGCTACATTTGCTTGAAAAATCCCTGTGAGTGTTGCAAAGTCTGCGGCGAACCCGACTGTCGTTGCTGTGATATCTGCGGGAATTTCCCCTGCGTACCGAGCTACAGTGCCGTATGGTCCCCGAATTTCACGGGGGCAACTGTGAATTCAAGCCGTGCTATTCTTACTTTCGGCGTAGTCGGCGAGAGTTCCAGCAGTTCGGTAGCAATTGACAGCAGCGGAAATCTGCGATTCACACCTATAACGACGATTTCATCTGCGGGACGCAACCTGCTGATTCACGTTGCCGCCGGTCATGCAAGTTGGAACGCTGACAGCAGTTTTGTATCATTCCCGAGTACATCTTATCGGGTGACGTTCATGGCATCGGTTTCGACCGGAACAGGAACGGTAGGCGTTCGCGGAAACGCAGCCGATGGTTATCAAGAATCGTCATTGACAACGACTCCGCGGCAAATTACCTACGATTGGACTCAAGAGTCGGCAGGAACTTTGCAAATCAATTCGAGGAATACGCCGTTAAACACAGAAATTATTATCAGCAACCTTCGTATTCATCAGGCAATCGGTTGTTACGACATTGCCCCGGTATGTGCGACCTGCGCTCAGTCACCTTGTGTCTGTCCGCCGCCGGTTTGCTCGACCTGTAATCAGTCTCCTTGCGTTTGTGAGATAGTAACACCTCCTACGACTACGTCTGACCCGATTTCGACATCCGGTACGAGCGGGTCGAGTGTTTCCGAAACCTATGATACCTCCGATACAAGCGGTTCGGGCGGTTCAGACAATTCAAACAATTCAGACAGCACGGAAATAACCTCCGACGGGGGTACGAGCTCCTTTCACGGCAGCAGTGACACGACTTCTTTTGATAGTTCTGCCACTACTTCTGACGGCGGCAGTAATAGTAGTATCTCGACGGCAACAACGTCTTCGGGAATAACCGAAACTTCCGGCAGCACCGGTACTTCCGGGACAGGAACAAGCACCTCCGGAACAGGAACGGAAACTTCAGGTACAGGCACTTCCGGAACAAGCACCTCCGGAACAGGCACCTCAGGAACCGGGACTTCGGGAACAGGCACTTCCGGAACAGGCACTTCCGGAACAGGCACTTCCGGGACTAGCGGGACTAGCGGAAGCGGAACTTCAGCCACTTCTGCGACTTCGGTGACTTCGGACACTACTGCCACAACGAGTGAGAGGATTGTAGTCGTTGGTTCGGGCGATATAGACGGTAACGGTACGGTTGCGATTGCAGACGCACTTGAGATTTTGAAGTATTTGGCTAAAATGAACTCTATGGTTTCAGAGTCGAATCAAGCCGCATTCCAAGCGGCGTTGATTACACCGGCGAGTCAGGCGGCAGGGAAACCCGCAATTGCTGACGTATTGGAAATCTTGAAGCATTTAGCTAAAATGACCAGCCTTGTTCCTAAGGTCTAGCCTACGATTAGGGAATAGTTAACCGAACGCCGTTTCGCTCTGTATTAATAAAGGGTGAAGCGGCGTTTTTTGAAAAGTTTTCAAAAAAAATAAATTTTTTTCAAAAAACGCTTGACATATGCTTGTCAGTGTGATATAATGCAATCACCTCGACAGGGGTCTTTATTTTTGCAGGGGCTTTTTTGGGGCTTCATTTTGCGAAGATTTATCCCCCAAATAGAAGCGAGGGAGGCATAAAATAAGGGAGGAGCCGAAAAAATTATGAGAATCAAAATCACATTAGCTTGCCAGGAGTGTAAGCAACGCAACTACAACACCAAGAAGAATAAGAAGAATAATCCCGACCGAATTGAAATGCAAAAGCATTGCAGATTCTGCCGGAAGCATACTCTTCACAAGGAAACGAAGTGAGAAGGGGGCGGAAAGATGGCTGATAACAAGAAAAACGATGCAAAGGCTGAAATTGACAAGGAAATCAACAAAGAAAAAGAGAAGAAAGCCAATGAGCGTAATGCGAAACTGGTTGCGGCGGCGAAAAAGCCGAAACGTTCTTTTTTTCAGTATTTTAAAGAGGCGCGGGCCGAATTTAAAAAGGTCACTTGGCCTACCCCGAAGCAGGTTCTCAACAACACTTCGGTTGTTTTGACCATGTTGGCGGTAGCGGGGATTGCGCTGTGGGGTCTTGACCAGTTGTTGGAACAGGCGTTCAAGCTGATTCTGACGAGATAATGCTTGTATAAAAAGTGGGAGAGTACGCATAAATGTCAGAAGCAAAATGGTATATTCTGCATACCTATTCCGGTTACGAAAACAAGGTGATGAACAACATCAATACCTTGGTCGAGAACAGGGGGTTGCAGCATTTAATCGAGGAAGTCATGGTTCCCACCGAAGTGACCAATGAGATTCACGATGGTAAGGCGAAGCAGGTCGAGACTAAACTCTATCCTTGTTACGTTTACGTGAAAATGGTTATGACTGATGAATCGTGGTATATCTGCCGAAACACGCGCGGAGTCACCGGGTTCGTCGGGCCGGGTTCAAAGCCGATTCCTCTGACGGAAGAAGAAGTCGCGAATCTTGGCGTTACTAAGCCGGTTCTGGAACTGTCGTTCAAAGTGGGCGAGATTGTCGTTGTAGAATCGGGGCCGCTTGAAGGCTACGAGGGAATCGTCAAGGAACTCGACGAGGCGAATTCCAAGGTTGTGTTGGCGGTGTCGATGTTTGGCAGGGAAACTCCTGCTACTCTCGATGTTTCAGCCATCAAGAAACTGGATTAATTTTTAAATTTAATAGGGAGAGTCTGAAAAATGGCACAGAAAGTTACAGGTTATATTAAGTTACAGATTCCGGCGGGAAAAGCGACTCCTGCACCTCCGGTAGGGCCGGCGTTGGGACAGCATGGGGTCAACATAGTATCGTTCACGAAGGAATTCAATGAGCGTACCAAAAACGATGCGGGTATGATAATCCCGGTTGTAATCACGGTTTATGCGGACAGGAGTTACTCGTTTATTACGAAGACTCCGCCGGCAGCGGTTTTGATTAAAAAAGCCTGCGGAATCGAGAAGGGTTCCGGTGTTCCTAATAAGGACAGGGTTGCGAAAATCACGAGAGCACAGATTGAGGCGATTGCGCAGCAGAAGATGCCGGACTTGAATGCTTCCGGTATCGAGTCGGCGATTTCTATGATTTCGGGGACTGCACGTTCTATGGGCGTTCAGGTAGTAGATTAACAACAAATGACAGTGGGAGGCGAAAGCCGTTATAACCACAAGGAGGTTTTTTATTTATGAAACACGGTAAAAAGTACAGGGAGAGCGAAAAGCTCATCGATTCGGCGAAGTTGTATGACACGGGTGACGCACTCGAATTGGTCTGTAAGACAGCGAAAGCTAAGTTTGATGAATCGATTGAGATTCATATCAGATTAGGGGTGGATTCTCGTCACGCTGACCAGCAGGTTCGCGGAGCGGTTGTGCTTCCTAACGGAACCGGTAAGAAAATCAGAACATTGGTGTTTGCGAAAGGTGATGGAATCAAAGCCGCGGAAGAAGCAGGTTCGGACTTTGTCGCCGACGAAGAAACGGTTGCGAAAATTCAGGGTGGTTGGATGGATTTCGATGTGGTAATCGCCAGCCCGGATATGATGGGTGTGATTGGTAAATTAGGTAAGGTGTTAGGGCCGAGAGGGCTTATGCCGAATCCTAAAGCGGGAACGGTTACTCCCGATGTGGCAAAGGCTGTAAAAGAAGCTAAAGCCGGTAAAATCGAGTACAGACTTGATAAAACCAACATTATTCACTGCCCGATTGGCAAGGCATCTTTCGGGAAAGAAAAGTTGCAGGAAAACTTCAACACGCTGATGGGTGCGGTCATTAAGGCGAAACCTTCGGCGGCAAAGGGTCAATACGTGAAGAGTTGTACGCTCGCGGCAACCATGGGCCCCGGAGTTAGAGTAAATACAGTTCAATTCGTTTAATAGTCTAATAAATTAACAAATAGTATAAAAAACAGCGTGATTTTCGAATCACGCTGTTTTTTTGAAAAGAAATATCAGAATCTATGCGACATAATCGTTTCGGAATCGAACGTTGCGGATTGAACGAAGTCATCCCAAATCGTGTAGATGTATCCGCTTCGAATAACTGTGTTCAAAGTCCTGCCGAACCGTAATTCGGTACCGGTGATTTCGGTGATACTGCCGACTTTGCCGAATCCGGTGTTTTCGTTGTAGTTCAACACGAAGAAACATTCAATCAATGATGGATTAAAGAATGTCACCGGGATTATAATCACACCTACACCGGTGGTCGCGTCATAGCTTGACGCGGCATTCCCCCACAATCGTTCAACCGAGATTCTTGTACGCTCATACCATAACTCATCATCGACAGGGATTCGATAGGTCGCTTCTATTGAAGGGCCGTTGTACATTGTAATCGTGACCGCCCTCTGCTCCGTCTCAAGTCGGGTCGTGAAGAAACGTTCATCGTTCCAACGGTAGAAGACCTCATTTGAGATTAAGACGTTGTCGGTGTTGAGTTCGTTTCGGAAAAGCGGGTTTAGCGGTTCTGAAACGTCGATTGCATAAACGTCATCTGATTGTTCGGAGATTATATACACCGCATTTTCATCGAAGGCAACCCCGGCGATGCCTTCACCGCTTGCGATTTTCCCCACCCGCGAATACAATCTCCCGCCGGTCGAGAAGAGGTGTAACTCTGCCGAATCTCCGGTATATGAGACGATTCGTGTTACATCGCCGCGTTCATCAATGAATCCTTTACGGACTTCCCCGGATACTGTGTTATGGATGGGTTCGCTTAACTCGCCGCCGGAAATCCGTTGCCGTAATATATGAGTTTTGTGTTCATTCGGCGAATAGAACCCCATAATCAGGCTTGAGCCGCCGGGGGAGACATACACATTGCTTGCCGAATCGCCCGAAACTGCACAGACCGTGATTTCGCCTGTTGAAATTCCGAGCATACCTACTACCATCATGTTTGAATAAGTCGTTTTACCTGCAATGAATTCGATATTTTCAAAGTCTGTAAAAACTCGTTCACCATCGGTTGAATACGAGGGAATGTAGCCGATATATTCGTTTGGATTACGGTTGTTCTGCGGTACAAAGTCGCTTATAATAATCAATCGCTCTCCGCGTTGAAACGCACTTACAAAATTTCCGTCAATATTGGAATTCGATTCCGGGATTCCCGTAAATTCTTGTGAATTGAAGCGGTAGATGGTGATTTGCGGCTGTTCAAAGGCGAAAGTTGTCGGATTGTTCGACTCGTCTTCTTCCTCCCCCTCTTTTTCATTATCCTCCTCCGAAAGCTTATATTTGAGTGTATTCTCGTATGAGTTTTCGTAGATGGCATAGAGTCCCCCTCGTGTTTCGAGAATCCCCTTGCAATCTCCGTTTTCGGAGTAGTCGGCGTACACAAAATTCGGTGCGTCTGAAATTTGCCCCGAATCGATTTCAACCGCATGAATGTTGTTGTCAATGACCTTGAAAATATAACGCTCGTTTGATGTGATTTGATTCAGTGGGTTTGCAGAGTCGGTGAAATTTTCCGCACGGAAAGGGTTGATAATCTCGTCATTGGCTTTTCTGTTGGGTTGGCTTGTTTTCTGCAGTTCAAATATATCTTCATAGCTTTTGGGGTTCTCGACGAAGTTAGTCAATCCCAGGTAACGGATTATGAAACTCGTGAACCCCAGGACAATTCCGAGTGAAATGCAGATTATGATTTTTACCAGGTTTTCCCGACGTGCATCCCTGTCGAAGTCGTCTTTACCGCCGTATTCGGCGTATTCATCGAGTAAGTCCGGGGTGTCAAGATTAGGCTGAAGCGGCTTTTCACCCTCCCACAGTTCATCGGCAGAGGGTTCACTGTATGAAGTTATGTCGATTTTGCTCAAATTCTCCAGATTTTCTAAAAGGAAGATTTCTTCGGTGTTGTCAAGATTGTCTGTATTTTCAAGATTTTTCTCAAGATTTTTTTCGGATTCATGAGTCTCCGCAGCAGATTCACCTGCGAGAAGTTTTGTAAGTCTGCTTTCGAGGTCTTCGCGATTCTTTTTCTGTGCTTGTTTTTTCTGCCGATAACGTGCCGTCCGCAGGAGTTCGTCGTATTCCCCGCCCGAAATCGGGGCATTTTGCAATATTTCTACAAGGCGTGCGTAGGTCATAGACGGATTCTCCTTGATTTCGGAATAATCCTCATTACTGATTTCGGTATGTCCGATTAGTGCGAGAAACTCTCTCCCGGAGAGTCGCTCTTTCTTTAATTCTTGCAGAAATTCGGCAGCGTTCATTTAGACCTCTTTAATTTTTTAATATACCGATATTTTAGCACATTTTTCTTATAAAATCAAGCGGTTTTGATTATTCGGGAGTTTTCGCTTGACAAATCGGCGATTTTATAGTAAAATTGTTTTGTATTTTTTAGAATATTTTATAACAATACCATAACGAAAGGAATAAACCCATGCTTAAGAGTAAACTACATTCATTTTTCGCTTTAATTACGATGATTTCGATGATTTCGGGGGTCTTTGCTTTTACAGGATGTACCCGTGATAAATCGGACTCTAACGAAGAAGATGAGGGTCGCACCCGAACTTCCGCCGATGTCTCCGATTCAAGCGGCGAACAGTCCGAGGTTTCGGGAAACGTTACGCCTATGCCGATGCAGCTCATGACGAGAGAGGGAGAGAACGACTGGTCGGCGTTTTTTGAAAGTGATACCTTCGACATTGTCGGAAATGGTACTTACGATGTAAAGCTGAACATTCCGGGTACACGCTCGGTTCTTCCGATGATTGCGGTCAGTACGGTCGGGACAACGGTTGATGACAGGAAGAACGATAAAGCAATTGCCGCCCCGGAAGAGTATCTCGGTGCGTTAGTCTCGATTGAGTCGGTCAAAATCAACGGTTCAACCGCCCTCACCCTTACCAACAACACCGATGTTCCGCTTGTTCAAGATGGCGGGCCGTTAGAAGGGTATGCGAACTTTCAAATCTGGAATGCGTGGGACGAACCTCAACAGCGGGTTGTTCCCGATTCTAACGTGAAGATTCAAAGCGGAAGTAATCGCAGTCTTGAATTTACATCGCCTGTTTCTTCGATTGAAGTTACCTTCACCGTAAGCGGAGTCGGTGCAGGTACGTCCGGTACGGCAACAACCGGTGAGGAGGCGACAAGTAAATCACCCGGAACCGCACCTCCGCCTGTTTCGGTTGACATTACCGGAGATTTTGACACCTCCCTCACTTCCGAACAACTGGTAGGCAACATCGGGGTAGGTTGGAATTTAGGAAACACGCTCGACGCTTACTATTCGGAAGACCCCGGTGAACCGTTTCATTGGGTGGACTACAATAACATGGCGGAACTCGAAACGGCTTGGCTCGGCGGGGTCGCGAATGTGACCACCCCCGCATTAATCAAGCGGGTCAAAGACTCGGGATTCAACGCGATACGGATTCCCGTGACTTGGTACAAAATGACCGACATTGATAACGGTTATGTCATTTCGCCGCAATGGATGGAACACGTCAAATCAATCGTGAATATGGCGGTTGCGGAAGATATGTACATTATTCTGAACACTCACCATGACGAGTTTGTTATGCGGTTCGATAACGCCGACGAGGGTGAGCGTGCAATCACGGCATTGTGGACACAGATTGCTTCGACCTTCAATGATTATAACGAGAAGCTGATTTTCGAGGGGTTGAACGAACCGCGGCGCAGGAATAACGCTTGGAATACTCAAGGGCAATGGAATTGGAGCGGAAGTTCGGGCGATTATGAGATTCTTAACCGATGGAATCAGGCTTTCGTTAATGCGGTGCGCGCCACCGGCGGAAACAATCAGTATCGGCATCTCATGCTTCCGACCTATGCGGCGCAGGGTCACGACGGTCCGCTGAAAGGGTTTGTTTTGCCGAGCGACCCTGTTTCCGGTAACGGGAAGGGCAAGTTTATTCTGTCGGTTCACATCTATTCGCCGCATGATTGGGCGCATAACGGAAACGGCTCATACCGAGGGGTCTCCTCAATAGAGACCGACTTGAATCGTGTAGCAGACCGCGCCGCCGAGTTGGGTGTACCGGTGATTCTGGGCGAATTCGGTACTGTAGCCCGAAATTCCCACGAAGACAGAGTACAGCACGCAGGCGATTATATCAGAACTGCCACTGAAATGCGGAAACGTTCTTCCAACCCGGTTGTGATGGCGTGTTTCTGGTGGGATGATAACGGCAGCTTCTTGTTAGCGGGGAGAACAAGGTCATTCAGCGACAATAGCATTGAAATTATTAAAGCTATGATTAATGCGAGGGGATAGCTTCCGGCATCCGCCGAGCAGGTGAGCTTGACAGGCTTATTGAATAAGGGTGTAATACCCCGCCCCTTGGGGCGGCTCTCTCGTCCGCAGGGCGTGGGGGTGCAGGACTTGCCCTGCGGTGTTACCTTACATTCATAGAGACTTTGTATCTCGGAAAGGTATGGTCATAAATATGTCTGAATTTTTAAAAGAATGTAAACCCGGTCTTGCGGAAGCCAAGGCAATCGCCGGGGCAGGGGAATACGACCTTATTCCGGTCAGTATGGAACTGTTTTCCGACGAAATCACCCCGGTGAATCTGTTGCGGAAACTCAAGAAGGTCAGCGAACACTGTTTTATTCTGGAAAGCGTAGAGAATGCAGAAGACAATCAAAAATGGGGGAGATATACTTTTTTGGGGTTCTCTCCCAAAATGGAAATCACTGCGAGTAACGGTAGAACTTTTCTGAAAAAAGCGGGTGATGAATCAGCTATTGTTACCGATGAGAACCCCAATACGGTGATTCAGCGGATTCTTGATTTACACAGAAGTCCGCGACTTGACTTTCTGCCGACGTTTACGGGTGGGCTGGTGGGGTATTTCGCTTACGATTATGCGAAGTATTCCGAAAAAGCACTATGTTTCGCCGGGGAAGATGAGGGGGAATTCAACGACGTAGATTTGATGCTTATGGATAAGATTATTGCGTTCGATAATTTTCGCCAGAAAATCGTCATTATTGTGAATATGGCGGTAGCTGCGGGCGATTTCGAGGGCGAATACCGTAAAGCGGTTCAAAGCCTTTTAGATATCGAGAGAATCATAATCGAGGGCGAACCATGCGCCCATGAACCTGCACGGCTTAAGTCGGAATTTCGCGGATTATTCACGCGGGAAGAATATTGTTCAATGGTGGAGCGGGCGAAAAACCACATCAAAGAGGGTGACATATTCCA
Source organism: Oscillospiraceae bacterium (assembly GCA_009777835.1). GTDB lineage: Bacteria > Bacillota > Clostridia > Oscillospirales > Ruminococcaceae > Ruminiclostridium_E. The sequence goes on from WRKZ01000027.1 coordinate 12,623, forward strand.
AGCGGTGTTGTCTAATCGGTTTGATGCGGATTTTGAGGGCAGTATACTCGATGCGTACAGGGTTTTGCGAACAATCAATCCGTCGCCGTATATGTTTTATTTCGGTTCTAACAACCTCGAAATCGCAGGGGCTTCTCCGGAAACGTTGGTTAAACTTCAGGATGGTGATTTATTCACCTATCCGTTGGCGGGAACCCGCCCCAGGGGTTCAACCGACGAAGAGGATTCGTCACTTGAAAAAGAGCTGTTGTCAGACCAAAAAGAGCTGTCGGAACATAATATGCTTGTCGATTTAGGGCGTAACGATTTAGGCAAGATTTCTGAGTTCGGTTCGGTCAAGGTTGATAAGTATCTGCAGATTTTGCGATTCTCCCACGTAATGCACATCGGCTCAACGGTTTCGGGAAAAATTCGAAAAGATTTCACCGGGTTGGATGCCGTTAATGCTGTTTTGCCGGCGGGAACACTTTCTGGCGCACCGAAAATCCGCGCTATGCAAATCATTAACGAGTTGGAGGGCAACAAACGCGGAATTTACGGCGGGGCTATCGGCTATCTCGATTTTACGGGGAATATGGATACCTGTATTGCGATTCGTGTAGCGTATAAGCGAAACGGAAAGGTTTTCGTGAGGAGCGGTGCGGGAATCGTGGCTGAGTCTGTCCCCGACTCGGAATACAATGAGTGTATTAATAAATCCAAAGCGGTGGTTTGTGCATTGGAAACGGCTCACAAAATGGGGGGTGCGGTTCTTGATTAAAAAAGGCAAAAAAAATAAAAAAATTCTTTTAATAGATAATTACGACAGTTTTTCGTACAATCTTTACCAGATTATCGGGAGTGAGAATATACAAATCGTCAGAAACGATGAAGTAACGGTAACTCAAATCCGTGAGTTGAATCCCGGCAGAATTGTCATCTCTCCCGGTCCGGGGAAGCCTGCCGATGCAGGAATTTGCGTTCAAGCGGTGAGGGAGTTGTGCGGGGAGTTCCCAATAATCGGCATTTGCCTGGGACATCAATCGATTTTTGAGGCTTTCGGCGGTACGGTTTCCTATGCAAAAAACATGATGCACGGAAAATCAAGCCTGGTCGATTTAGACCCTGATGAACCGCTCTTTATCGGTATGGACAAGACGGTTCAGGTTGCACGATATCATTCTCTGGCGGCGGTGGAGTCAACCCTGCCGAATACACTGAAAATCATAGCGCGAACAAGCCAAGACGGCGAAATCATGGCAGTCCGTCATAAAGAATACCCGGTCTACGGTCTGCAGTTTCATCCCGAATCTATATTGACTCCCGAAGGTAGCATTATCATGCAAAACTTCATGCTAATGTGATTATATGAACAAAATCTCTCGTCTGTTGGCAAGACGAGAGATTTTTCATGAGAATTTTTGCTTTTTACAGAATCTCACTGCGCAACGCATCGACCGTGTTTTCTTTCTTGACTTTGGCGAGTGCATACAGCATGGTTGCGAACACAATCGAGAACACGCTGCCTACCGCGATTGCTACATTGCCCCACGGTAACGCAAACGGAACATCCATTCCCTGCATAACGCTGAGATAAATGAGGTAGGTGATTCCGAATGAGACGGGTAGTCCGTACAACAGCGAACGGATTCCGTAAATCAGACACTCGAACACCATCATTCGGTTGATTCCGCCGTTTGTCATTCCCGCCGACTTCAGCATAGCAAACTCCCGTCGCCGCAGATTGATGTTGGTTGTGATTGTGTTGAAAATGTTCGCTACGGTAATCAGCGAAATCAAGATTGCGAAACCGTAGGTGAAGAGATTCACTACAGAGAGGATTCGGCGGGCGTTCGCTTCAACTTCGGCGGCGTTGTGGCTGTAATAATTGAAGTCATAGCCGGCATCTTCGATTAGCTTTTCGATACTCTCGCCTGTTTTGAGCGGGTCATCCGACGCGAATAAAATCGATATATAGCTGCTGCTAGGCTGTGTGAATTGCTCATACTTCTCTTTTGCGGAATGCGGCATTATGATTCTTTGGCTATACTGAAAACCGGACATTCCCACGTCTTCTGTAACGGGTTTGATTTTGATTTGCGTTTCTGTTATCACTTCCTTCGTTCGTATGTTAGCATCCCTCTCTTCGTCATAATCAAACGTAATGTCATAACGTCCGATTGTAATCTCAACAGGGGAATCGTTCTTGAACATTTCAAGTGTTATTAAACGTTCGTCCTCCATGTCCCAACTCCGGGCTTGATTGATAAACGGGAATATAGCGTTCTCTCCGGTGTATTCGTCTATCGGTAATCCGAGTGATTCAATATACTGTTCGTAATATTCATCGTTAAAGAAAATCAGGGTAAAGTAGGCATCTGATAATTCTCTGTCGAAGTTTGGGAACATTTCGAAGATTCCGTCTAAATCGTAGCCAAACGTGTAGCGAATATATCTATCGGTCAGCAAATCCCACGGGACTACAGAATCGCTTTGGAGTAAAAATTGGTAATTGCTGTCGGTGACGTGGTCAGCGGTTTTGACCAGTTCGTAGACTTCACGCAGTTCATCGTCGGAAAGTTCGTTTGGTTCCATTGTCAGAGATATGTCGAACCCGTTCAAGGATAAAGCCCCTGTGACAGACATTCGCATGAACATTCCGAACGCACCGGCTGAAATGAACAGCACTATACTCACGAATAGGGAGATAACGGTTGCGCGGTAACGCCGTTTATTGCGTTTGAAGTTCTTGCTTGCGAGGGTTCCCGGCAGTCCGAACAGTTTCTGCGTGAGTTTAGACGTTTTCAAGGCTTTCGGCTTGATTTTCACATCGGCGGTTTGCTTGATACTGTCGATTGCGGAAATCCGTGTAGCCCTTTTAGCGGGAATGTAAGCTGAAATCAGTATAGTCAGCCCGCTGATTGCCGTCGCCGCTATGAGTGAAATCACGGAGACGTGCAGTTTCAAGACGGTACTATCGGTGATTTGCAGCATATCAACCGCCCAGTTGAGCGAAATACCGATTCCTGCGATTCCTGCGATAATTCCCAACGGAATTCCGATAATTCCAATGAACGCACCTTCGGCAAGCACCGTTTTGAGGAGTTGTTTTTTAGTCGCCCCGACCGATGATAAAATCCCGAACTGGCGGGTGCGTTCGCTTACCGAAATGGAGAACGCATTGTAAATCAACAATACCGAACCTACCATAATAAGGATAATGAGAATCGCACCGAACGAGTAGAAAATGGTGTTGTAGCTGTCGGTGGCGAAAATTCCGAGGGCGCGCAGATATTCCCGATTATAATCGACAACTCCGTAGGTTGAGCCTGTTTCTTCCAGAATTTTGTTGGCTTTGTCATCCTTAAAACTGTAGATTTTCCTGACGTTTTTTATCTTAAGATAGACGTTGTAAAAACCATCCGGTTCAAGATTTTCAGAATCTATTTTCGTTATAAATGAGTAATAACCGAAGTTCGGCCAATAATAATTGACGTTGTCCCTGAATCCGACTATGGTATATTCCCTGGTTAAACTCGGTGTGAGCTGCTGCTCCGGCTTATAATCATCGTTTACGGTTGCGTCGGTGGATTCCCTTCCGCCGCTTATGCGGTTGTTTGCGAGCTCAAGGGTTATGACATCGCCTATTTTGTATTCCCTCCACGGTGAATCGCTCACTTCAAGCGGAAGGACTATCTCACGCTCATTCTCGGGGAGTCGTCCTTCGGCGATTTTTATTTCCTTGAGGGTTTCGAAAGCCTCATCGCTGTATCCGTAGACTTCGAACCGGGGGTAGTCGTCATTTTCTTGCGAGGGGTAAAGCGGGGAAGACCCGATGTATTGCACGATGTGTGCGGATTTCACCCCTGAATCGGCTTTGATTCGCTCATAAAAGTCCTCGTTGACGTATAAATATGCCGTTTCCCAGTCGCCGAATAGTTCAATCGCTTGGGTCAGCATATAATGTTGCAAAGACGAAATGAACGTAGTCACCGCCGTAATCATAGAAGCAGAGAGAATAACCCCTATAATCGTGACAATCGTGCGGGTACGATTCTTTTTTAAAGCGGCGAGCGTGATTTTGTTGAAGATGTTTCTGAATTTCATCACGACACCTCGTTTCTGCCTTTGTTCCGCGTATCGCGAGAGATTTTACCGTCCTCAATCCCGATAATTCGGTCGGCTTGCAATGCGATGTTTTCGTCATGGGTGATTATAATCAGTGTTTGATTATATTTTTTGTTGGAGAGTTGCAGCAAATCCATGATGTATTGGCTGTTTTTGGAATCAAGATTCCCGGTAGGTTCGTCGGCAAGCACGATTGACGGCGCATTCATAAGTGCGCGCCCAATCGAAACACGCTGCTGTTGTCCCCCCGAAAGTTGGTTGGGAAGATGGAACTTTCTTTCTTCCAGGTTCAGCGTTTTGAGAAGGTCATCAAGTCGTTCTTTATTTACCTTGCGCGAATCCATAAGTACCGGCAAGGTGATGTTTTCTTCGACCGTCAGCACCGGAATAAGGTTGTAGAACTGATAAATCAGCCCGACCTGCCGCCGCCTGAATATAGCAAGCTGTTCTTGATTTTGTGCGTACACGTCAATTCCATCGGCATACACCTTCCCGGAAGTCGGCATGTCTACTCCGCCCAGAATATGAATCAGCGTTGATTTTCCCGAACCCGACGGCCCGATTATAGCCACGAACTCGCCTTTCTCCACCGAAAACGATACTCCATCCAATGCGTGAACGATGTTTTCGCCTTTACCGTAGGTTTTTCGAAGGTTTTCTACTCTTAAGATTTCCATTTGTAATTTCCTCCCATGATTGTAATTTTTAGAATAGGCTTATTATAGCCCGCAAAAGTGACATCAACGTGACTTTTATATTACAAATCCGTCATATTCCGGAGTGTTCGGATAAATCCGGATTATAAATCGCGCACCTTGATTTGAATCCTTGGAATTTTCGGCTTTGATTGTCATGTTCTGTTCGGACAGAATCATTCTGCATAATGCAAGCCCTATTCCGTAATTCTCGTTGCTTTGACTCTCTCCTTTATAAAACCGTTCGAATATATGAGGCAATTCTTCTTTCGGGAAACCGTTGCCGTTGTCGCTGATTATAATCGAGGTGTAGATGTTGTTTTCTTCGCATACGATTTTGATTTCATCGCGGGTATGCTCGATACAGTTTTTGAGAACGTTCCCCACCGCTTCGGCGGTCCAGTTTATGTCACCGACAAATGTGGTTTCTTCGGTACACATGATTTCCTGTCTGATTCCGCGGAGTTCAAGCGGAATAGCGAAGGGTTCGGCAGATTTCTTCAGGAGGGATTTCAGTGTGGTCTTCTCCTTCTTGAATGTCACTGTCCCCGCATCAATCTTTGACATTTTCAGTAACGACGATAACAGCCAATCCATTCGGGAGAGCAGATTTTCTGCCTGCCGAACGAATTCGCTTTGCTTGTCCGCATTTAACCCGGGATTAGACAGGAAGTTCATGAGCATCTGCAACGAAGTCATGGGAGTTCGCAACTGATGCGCTATATCCGCCATTGAATCGGCGAGGTACAGCTTGTCTTTCTTGAGTGCGCTGTTTTGTTCGCGTAACCGAACCGTCATTTTATTAATCTGATTCTGGAGGATATATAACTCCCCCTCTTTGAACATTTGGATGTCAACCCGCTCATTCCCGTGAAGAATCTTATCGATTTGCTCGCTCAACTCGGCGAGTTTCTTTTTAGATTTTCCTATAATCACGCTTATGATTATGCCCTTTCGTTTTTTAGAGTCTGTATCCCAATCCCCTTACCGTCTTGATTACGTCTTCGCCGATTTTATCACGAAGTCGCTTGATGTAAACGGTGAGTGTGTTGTCATTGACGAATTCGCCGGCTATGTCCCAGATTTCGTTTAGCAGTTTCTCTCGTGAAAGCACGACCCCTTGATTATTGACGAAAACCAACAGCAATCGATATTCCAGAGCTGAGAGGAACAGCTCCGCATCGTTTTTGTGTACAGTTCCGCGAACCATGTCGATTTTCAGTCCCTCTATTTCAAAAATCTTTTCGATTTTATTGCATCTTCTCAAAACGCTCTTGATTCGTGAGAGCAGTTCCAGCGGGCGAAAAGGTTTAGTGATGTAATCGTCACCGCCAAGGTCGAGTCCGGTGACGGTATTGACTTCATCGTCCATTGCAGTCAGAAAAATCACCGGTGTGTCACTTGAACGCTTGACCGCCGTGCATACAGCGAATCCGTTACCGTCGGGCAGTGTGATGTCAAGCAGAATCAGGTCGAACCGATTGTTCTCAATTAGTTTCAGTGCGGATTTTTGCGAAAACGCCGTCTCGGTTGAATATCCTTCGTTAGTAAGCAGAATGTTCAGATTTTTCGCAATGCCGGAATCGTCTTCAACTATTAGAATATGTTGCATTAGACCCCCCTCTTTAAAAAAGCAGAGAATTTTCTTAATTCTCTGCTTTTGAAATTATTATCAAAATGTCAAACCGATGAGTTTTTACTGACGTATATCGGGTAATTCTCGGTGCCGAGCATAGTCCGATAACTTCCGACCTTTACGTCTTTGTCGGCAATCACGTAGTTTAGTTCGCATTTTTCGTTAATGACAGAATCCTGCATGATTATGCTGTTTTTGACCACTGCGCCTTTCCCGATTTTCACGCCACGGAACAGTACGCAATTTTCCGCACTCCCCTCAATCACGCATCCGTCGGCAATGAGAGAGTCGGTTACGCAGGCTTCCAAACCGTATTTTGCGGGGGCTTCGTCCCGAACTTTGGTGTAAATTGGGCTATCCGCGTTAAATACTTCTAACCGTTTGGATAAATCCATCAATTCCATGTTTGAACGGTGGTAGGCAATCAGGCTGTCTATATGGGCATGATAACCTTCGTACTTGAACCCGTAGATTCCTAACTCTTTGCAGCGATGTTGCATTATATCAATCTCGAAACTATACAGATTGCGGGACATGGATTCTTTGATTAATCCCAACAGAAATTCCCTGTTCATCACGAATATATTCATGCTCACGTTAGCATTTCCGCCGTTTTCCGGGCGAATAGATACGTCTTGAACCCTTTCATCTTGACTGATATTAAGTATTGTCTTGGTTCTGAGTTCGCCTTCGGCAAAATCGCCGTTCCCGTAAACGACGGTGATGTCTGCGTTCTTTTGCTCGTGATATTCCAACACGCGCTTGAAATCGATATTCACGATTACGTTACAGTCGCTCATGACAACGTATTCTACCGGCGTATGCTCAATAAAACGAATAATATTTGCCAACGCTTCTAATCTTCCGCGGTAAAGTCCGCCGGAAGTCAACCCTTCTGCGATGTTTCCGTAAGGAGGAAGCAACCGCAATCCCCCGGTTTTGCGTGATAAATCCCATTCCCCACCCGAACCGAGATGGTCAAGCAGAGATTGATAGTTAGACTTCGTAATCACCCCTACCGAAGTTATTCCTGAATTTACCATATTCGACAGCGGGAAGTCAATCAAGCGATATCTCCCTCCGAAAGGTACGCTCCCCATTGTTCTGAGTTTAGTTAAATCGCTTATGGTGGAATCGTGCATATTCGCGAAAATAATCCCCGCCACACTCGCTATTCTTGCCATAATTATGACCATTTCCTTTCTGCACTTCTGCACTTCTGCACACGAAAGTGCGATGAATATTTGCGACGTAATTAAGATTGCCCGATACGCAAAGTCAGATGCTTTCTGAAATCATCGCTTTAGGCGGGACTTGGCTTCCGTTCGATACGTTTACTTGGTGTCCGATAACCGCGACCCCCCAGTCATCTTTGTTTTGGATTTCTTCGGGTCGTTCTCCGATTTTCGCGTTCTCGCCTATAACAGAATCTTCTCCCACGATGGAATATTGAATCACAGAACCCGCTTTAATGTGCGTATTCGGCATGATGATACTGTAGTGAACCTCCGCGCCTTTTTCGATTGTGACCCCCCCGAACAGGATAGACGAATCAACCAACCCGTCAATGTTGCACCCTTCCGTAATCATGGAGTTTTCAATCGTGCAGTTGTTTCCGCTGTAATGCGGCGGCATGACCGTAGTCCGAGAATAAACGCGCCATTTCGGGTCGTATAAATCCAACGGAAGATTCGGGTCAAGCAAGTCCATGTTCGCTTCCCACAGGCTGTCGATTGTTCCGACATCTTTCCAGTAACAGTCGAAGTTGTAGGCAACCATTTTGCAACCGTCTTTCAACATATCCGGAATGATGTTTCCCCCGAAGTCTTTTTTCGCATCTTTGTCGTTTTCATTAGAGATGAGGTACTTCTTGAGTTTCTGCCAAGAATAGATATACACCCCCATCGACGCAAGATTTGACTTCGGCTCTTGCGGTTTCTCGGCGAATTCGGTAATAACACCGTCCTCATTAACCGACATAATTCCGAAACGCGATGCTTCTTCCCACGGAACTTCCAGCACGGCGATGGTTACGTCGGCGTTTTGCTTCTTGTGGTAAGCAAGCATTTTTGCGTAGTCCATCTTATAAATATGGTCTCCCGCAAGAATCGCAACATATTCGGGATTGTATCTGTCAACGAAATTCATGTTCTGGTAAATCGCATTAGCGGTACCCGAATACCAGGATTTCCCTCCGGAACTTTCGTAAGGAGCCAACACGTGAACTCCCCCGTGGGCTCTGTCTAATCCCCACGGGTGACCGTTACCTATGTACTCATTGAGTACAAGAGGTAAATATTGCGTAAGAACCCCTACCGTATCGAACCCGGAATTAACGCAGTTAGACAACGGAAA
>WRKZ01000028.1 GCA_009777835.1 Oscillospiraceae bacterium
TATTCTCGATATGCGCCTCCGATTGAATCGTAACCGTACTCACTGCAATCACGCAGACAAGTAAAACCGATATAAGCCTTTTTAAAACCTTTTTTCGCATTGCTTAATTCTCCTTCTTATAAATTTTATTTGCCAGAATATCCGTCCCCGCTCAAACTGTCCGATTTATTCTTGCGCCGAATCTCACCCCTTTCTTACGCTGTCCCGTTTTGTGTCGAGTCAGCTGTTTTACCGTAGAATTCACGTGAAATCGAATCGTAACATCTCCTTCAATCTTATTGACTTACTATTATATCACGGAATATATTTCATGTCAAGGGTAAATTTCTTAATTTAAGAAGATTTTTTCGTATAAAACAAAGACGCCGGAATAAATCCAACGTCTTCGACCTTGTTACACCAAACGACTACACAGGTAAATCAATATAAATCCCCATACCTTTATCAATTCCACTTTTTGCGAAGACTTTACCACCGTGGGATTCCACCGACATTTTCACGGTATGCAATCCCAATCCGAAACCGGAGGACTTGTTACTCCCTTGGTAGTTCCTCTCGAAAATACGACCCACCTCGTGCGAATCCATGCCCTTTCCGTCATCTTTAAACACAATAAGAAGTCTGTTGTCAGCTTGCGAAACAGTGATGTTGATTTCGCCGTCCCTGCCCATATATTTGACAGAATTCTCTAAAATATTATAGAAAATTCTCGTAAGCTTGGTCTCATCTGCTTTAATTACTATCGAGTTTCCTTCGTTATCAGAGTTAACTTTTATAACTATTTGCGATTGCGAACGTTCGACAATTCGCGAAACATCGTTCGCGGTCTGTCGGATTAATGCCATTATATCAACCGGTGCGGCTGAAATCTGCTCAATTCCCGAAGAGAAGCGTGCATTCGATAAAAGTTCATCGAATAAGTTTAGCATATAACTCACACGTTCGCATATCTTTAACAGGTACTCCTTGCGAACTTCCTCTTCATGGATTAAATCGCCGTTCAGCAGGTTTGCATATCCCGATATAATCGATAACGGAGTCCGCATTTCATGGGCAATCGCACCATGAAATCGAACGAGACTCTCCTCGCTCTCCTTTTGAATCTTGTCACATTCCTCACACTTCCGCTGTAATTCGCTCCGCGCTTTGTCAAGCTCAGCTGCGAGTTCTCGTTCACGTTTAGTTGTAATTGTGAATTTCATATCGGACACCTCCTGATTTTAAACAAAAATTTTATGTCGAAAAACGGAATTTCCTCTTGAAAAACCGAATATATTATGATATAATCAATACATTAACCATTGGGAGGAATTCAGTGAAAAAAGCACATCTTCTAATTGTCGAAGACGATTTCGATTTAGCCAAAATCACAAAAATCCATCTCTGCGCCGCAGGATACACCGCCGACAACGCCTACACCTGCGAACAAGCCGAGTCAATGCTCCAATCGAGCAATTACGATTGCATCCTGATGGATGTAATGCTCCCCGACGGGAGGGGAAACGAATTCATAGTCAAAGTCCGGAATTCCGGGGTGAATTCACCGGTTATTTTCATGAGCTGCCTCGACGACCCGGGAAACATCATAAAATCTCTGCAGGGCGGTGGGGACGATTACATCGTTAAGCCGGTTGACTTCAATATCATGTGCGCCCGAATCGAAGCGCAAATCCGCCGCGCCGGAATGAGGAATTTTCCCCCAAAAAAGCAAGAAGAACCGTTAAGAGAATTCAACAGCTTTATTATTGACACACTCCGTCACAGAATAATCAAAGATGAAAAGGAGATTTCACTCTCCCAGACCGAATACCAACTGTTGTTGTATATGTCCGAACGGGCGGACAATCTGCTCCTATACAATGACCTGTATGAACACGTCTGGAAAGGTGACAGTTACGGCGATATTCGTACCGTGATGGTACATATCTCGAACATTCGCAAGAAAATTGACCCATCTAACAGAGGGATTATCGAAACCGTCCGCGGTGCGGGTTATATTTTCTGCAATGTATGAAATTAATTTGAAAGGTGTACTACATGAGTTTATCTAAAAGATTTTCAAGTAACAAAGGCAAACCGTTTTCGGGATATGACGAGTATATGTCATTCGTGTTCGCGGCTGTAGACCTGCGAATGAGAATATACCTCGAGGATATGATGGGCGTATTCGCTTCCGAAAAAGGAGGATACAAGAACGTCCTCTACCCCGACCTGGAAATAGCGCACGGACTATGCCAGAAACATCTGTCGGACTTCAGTTTTGCGGGTGAATCACGAGAATCTCCGGGCGAAGACCCTCAATCCGAATCGGAAGATATTTTTACTGAAGATTTGGACGATGATATGGCGGATATTTTCGCTGAATTTGTTAAAGAAAACCAATCAACCCTGAACATAGATTCCGGTTCGGAACTATCGGTGGAATCAATGTTCGGTTATATCAAACTCCGTGCCGAAGCCACCGGTGAAGACGTGAATATGCCGTTCTATCACCTTTGCCGCAAACTGGACTTCAGCAACTTCACCGTATTCTGTTTTGCCTGTGCGATTCTTTCGTCCACCCAGACTAACTATTCGTCGGTGTTCCAGGTAGTCAACCAAAACGGACAGTTATCTGCCCCGAGTTTTGAGTCGGCGGCGCGAATCTTCTACGGAAACAAATTCTCCATAACCGGGGCTTACGGCGAGATGTCGAAAACGCTGGAACAACTGCAACCGCTGTTCGACCTGAAAGTCAACCCCGCTATGCCGTTCTCTACGGTGATTTCGCCCGACAAACGGCTAATCGACTTCCTTTTCGGGAAGAATCCGTCGGCAATTGACGAAAACTTTCGCCGTTTTTTCAGTCTGCTCACCGATAAATCAAGCACCGAAAAACTCGACCCTTTTATCGCCAACAAAGAAGAACTCGACGCGTTAAACATCTCTTACGATGACGGTACCCGCGTATTCGCACTGTTCGGCGACGAGGGGAGCGGGCGCAAATTCACCATCAAACACTTCTGCAAAGAGAAAGGCATTTCCTGTATCAGCATAGACGGAAACAAACTCTTCGCATATGATTTCAGTTTCGTTGACAAGGCGTTATGGTCGGTCAGCCGCGAATGTCTCCTACTGGAGGCTTGTTGCTGTCTGGACAACCTCTCCTATCGTGAAGAAGAAAAAGAAAAGTTTTTCGGTTACATGGACTTGGCATTTAATAAACTCACAGCTAAAGAAGTCACCGTGTTCACCGCCAGCCGCGAAAAGCTCCCCATGCGGGAGATGACAACTCTTGAATACACCGCACTTGAATTACCCACCCCCAACAATAACGAACGTGTCGAACTATGGAAACACTATTCAGTGGGGTACGATTTGGACGACGACGTAGAACTCCTCGAAATGTCCACGAAATTCCTGTTCACAGCAGGGAAAATCAAGAGTGCGCTTCGTATGTCGAAGAGTCTTTCGGCAATGAAAAAACTCACCCAAATCGCGCGGAGCTGTTTGTTTGAAGCTTGCTACAATCAAATGAGCCATGAACTTACGCAAAAGGCAACTAAAATCAAAGCGACCTATTCATGGGACGATATCGTCATGTCACCCGACCAACGCCAATCACTCGAATATGCCTGCGACCAAATGCGGTTTCGCAAACAAGTCTACGAAGACTGGGATTACAATCGCAAATATCCCTACGGGCGCGGATTATCGGTGCTGTTGTTCGGTGCGCCGGGTACCGGTAAATCAATGTGTGCTCAGGTTCTCGCTAACGCACTGAATCTGGAATTGTATCGCGTTGACCTCTCGAAGGTCGTTGACAAATACGTAGGTGAAACCGAGAAAAGCATTTCAATGATATTCCGTGAAGCCAAGAAGTGTAACGTTGTTCTCTTTTTTGACGAGTGTGACACTCTTTTCGCAAAACGTTCCGATGACGGCGGCTCAGGTCAGGCGAGTGCCAACAACAAGACAGCTCTCCTGCTCCAGGAAGTTGAGGCATATGACGGAGTATCCGTTCTCGCAACCAACTATAAGCATAACATCGACCCTGCGTTCTTCCGCCGAATGAAGTTTATCGTAGAGTTCCAATTTCCCGACCCCGACACCCGTGAAATCCTCTGGAAAGCTACCATTCCGAAGAACACCCCGCTCGCCGAAGACGTGGACGTTCGCTTTTTAGCCGAACGCTTTGAATTCGTGGGGGGTAACATCAAAAACTGTATTCTCAATGCGGCTTTCCTTGCGGCAGGCGACCCGGAAGCCGAGGGAAAAGTCCACATGAAGCACTATCTGTTGGCGATTCGCTATGAGTTCGTTAAAACCGGAAAAGTCTTCACCCGCTCGGACTTTGAACCGTATGCAAGTTTGATTTTATGAGTTGCCGTCATGATTATGACCATCAAACTTAAATACCGCCTTCCTGTCGAAAACTGATTTTACCGTATTAATTCCGCCGGTCTTATTAAACGCATTCTTATCGAAAACGCTCTGCGTTGTATTAAGCGGCTCATGAAGTGGGAATTCCAACATTTCCTCCATATCATCAGGCTCGGAGGGTGGGGGAGGTGCGACCGCCTGTTTCATCCTACGAGAATCACTGATTCTGTCAATTTCCCTCATGCCACTTCACCTGTAATTTCAGTACCCCTGAAACTAAACCCCGCCGTAACCATTCGCTGACAGACCTTCGCACGCTCACCGAAGAGCCTTTTCACCATTTTCATTGAACTGTCCGAAACAACCGGAATTTTAAGCAACGTCTCGACTGAGAATTTCTTCAACGCGGCTTCGCCTGCGTGACGGAACATTCCCAGAATAGCGGCGGTGCTTTTTTCGTATATGAACAACACCGACAAGAATTTCTCGTTGTCTTCGCCCCCCGGAATCCCGTCCGAAACGCAAAGACAACCCACCGGCTTGTTTTCCCTGTACATGACTACGCTACACTCGGGAACAACCGTTTCCCATGTCACCGGTGCCCCGGTGTAATTTGCGTCGTTTCTGTCCAGGTCGGAATTGAGCATATTCATGTGATAATCGGTCAATTCCGCAACGAATCGGTACGAAATCTCGGGATTTCGTACCGACTTCTTGTAAAAATCACATTCAACGATTTCACCCAACGTAATTTCCACACACTGCCCCATTGAGTTGTCGGATTCCCATTGTTCAAACTTGATGCTTTTCAAGAACATCTCCACCTCATCGTTCGGAATCGAATATGTGCAAGACACCCCCTCAAAATCGAACGAATACGGGTCTTCAAGAATATCGGCCATCTCACAAAAGAGAGTGCTGCCGATATACTGTCTGCGAAAATCCGGTGCGACGTAAATCCACAGGAGCTCGGCAACGGATTGTTCCCTGTCGGCACGAACCACAATAACCCCAACAGCAACACCATCAACAACCGCGCCGAGTGCCGCCGCACCCGAATCTAACTCTTCCGCGATTTCAATCGGGAGCATAGGTGCGAAAAAAGCCACATTATCCTTATTAACCGGCGTTATTGTGATTTCGTCCATTTCCTCAGCTTTGAGTTTTTTTACTTTACTCATTACTTTTTACCTTCTTTATAAGCAGTAGCAAATCTCTCGTTATATTCTTTCGCCTCATAATCATCCGGCAACGTGCTTCCATTTTTTCTATAGATTTCATTCATTTTTTCCATATTTTTCTTCTCGATTCTTAACTTCTCTTCTGCTTGAATTCTTGCAGATTCCAGTTTTGCTTCCTTTTTAAGCACCTTCGCCTCAATAACCTGCGATTTTACATTCTCTTTTGCTTTTTCCACCTCCTCTTGCGCTTTTTTTACATCCTCTTGCGCTTTTTGTTTGGATTTGGTCTTTTTTGCTTTTTGAAGGTTTTCTCCCGCCGTATACAATTCTTCTTGCGCCTTTTGAGTTTCTTTCTTCACCTCTTCATCAAAATCGAAAACGTCATAATCATAATCTGCTTCTTGAAAAGCTTGGGTCTTTTTTTTCAGTTCGTCCACCTGCCTTTCGTATTCTTGCTTGCCGCTTTTTGTCTGGAAGTATTCAGATGATACTTCCTCAAGCGGTAATTTAGGCGTGTTGTCATGCTTTACGTACCGCTTAATCGGTTCTCTTTTTCGTGCCTCCTTCAGAAATTTCCGGAATTCCTCCCAACGCTCTTCGTTCATAAGATTACCGGTCAGCATATCCATAATCTTACGTAAATCCTCGTGGTGATTATGCTTCATAGCGTAGCGAATTGCGTGTTCTAAAACGAGCATATTCTCAGACAATTCTTCGGGGGGGATTTGCGATAAATCCACCTCACGTCCGCCATACTTCTTACCGATTTCGTCCGAACGCTGTCCGCCGAAACTCGATGATTTTTCACCCGTGGCAAGCATGTCATGCGTGTGACCCAGTTGATTTGTCTTCTTATGCTCATCAGATTCAAACCCAACAAGATACCCGCCGCAAATCCCTACCTCAGCGTCCTTCTTCATGGAATAAATGTGACCGCAAGTCCCGTTATTCAGAATTTTTCTTCCCTGCACACCCCTATTTCCCAATCCGCCGATTGCCACGTTCATTCCCCTTTGACCGGATAGATTGGATAAAGTCTTCTTGATTTCTTTAGCCGGCTTACTCCCATTGACTCTTCGCCGCTGCAAATCATGCGTAGAGCCGCCGCGCTTAAACATTCCGCCGTTGTTGCCCGCGCCGAACCACTTATCCTCTTCAAGCCCCTCTATCTCGCTTGTCTGATGAAAAACGTTCCACATATTCACATGGGCATCTTTCTGTTTTTGCGTATTGGCAGTCATAGGCGGAAATATATAATGCACCCGCGAACAATGCGCAAACGCCGTAGCAACCGGAACATCCCACGGCTGACTCGTGCCATCGGCATTGACTTTCTGCATATTACCCATGTGTGCCAAAAGCAGATTCTTAGCTATAAATATCTGTGAGCCGCAATTTCTTTTAATCCGGTCCTCCAGTATTGGTCGATCTTCTCGGGATGAGCTATTAATCTCATCTTCGGCAGGCCGCTTCACCAACGTTTCCACCATGACCTGCCTGCAAAGTTCATTGTCCAATTGCTTAAAAAATTCCGGCGATTTAGTTCCGTGACCGCTCCTCATTCCCAACGAAATACCCAACCGCAAAAGCGGATTGAGCATGAACTCTGTCCCTTTTAACACACACAAGCTCTTCATCTGTTCGAGACTGTGATTCCCATACTGCGGCTGAAACACCTCGTTCATATAACGGGTTGCCAATTCATTACGAAGCGGAACAGGCAGATTTTCAAACTGTGCAAAGCTTCCGTGCGGCGGTACATCATTTATTAAAACTTTTTCCCCGTTTTCTTTAATCTGCTCTTTAAATTCCCCCCCCAGATAGTTGTCCATATGCCATATTTGGTGCTTTAACTCTCTCAACGCATCTTCATAATCTTTCCCCCCGCGCGGAGACAAATCACGCTGAATACGCTTTAGCTCTGCATCGTTATACAGACCCTGCACTCCCTTCTCAGTGAGGTATTCCTGCTTCTCTTTATAATTCTTCCGTTTTTTCTTGGAATCAAGCCGCGGTAACTCCGGTTGCTGTCGAACCTGCGCAAGCGTTTCGATTTTAATCTCTTCAAAACTATCTTCCAGTTGCTGTTGAATCTCGGACTTTTCAAGCTGTTCTGTTTTTTCTTCCAAAGTATCCTGATTTTCTTGTTTTATCTCTTCTTTGAAAGCATCCGACTCTTCTTCGGCGTTATATGCCGGCAGATTATAAGTCGTTGTCCGATGGGAATGCAATTGGGGTGACTCAATTAAATTTTTATTTTTATCTAATTCTAAATCTTTTTGTAATGTCAAAACGCTTTCCTCCTAATTTCTGCTAGATAATTTTATCTTGTTCAAACAAGATTCTTCCGCTTTTAGTGTATTCGTCACTGATTGCGTTCAGCAGTATTTCCCCTGTAATGAGCGAATCGTCGGCAGCCGCGGTATAAGCCGCTTCAATCAACGCCGACTTGATTTCACTCCCCGAAAGCTCGAACTTCTTCGCTAATGCCTTCAAACTGACCTTCTCATCAAGCGGAAGTTTCTCCGAAATGAGCGACTGCCAAATCTTCAGGCGGCTTTCCTCGTCCGGCATTTCAATGTTTACGAAATAATTGATTCTCCTCTTGAACGCCGCATCAAAATTAGTAACATTGTTCGTAGCGAGGACGGTAATCCCATTATACGCCTCAATTTTCTGAAGCAGATATGACGTTTCGGTATTCGCGAATTTATCCCGCGCTTCCTTCACCTCGGTTCGCTTAGAGAAAAGCGCGTCGGCTTCATCGAAAAACAGTACGGCATTGACATTTCGCGCCGCATCGAACACCTCACCCAAGTTTTTCTCGGTCTCACCGATATATTTGCTGACCATTCGGGACAAATCCACCCGATAAATATCCCTGCCGATTTCGTTCGCGATTACCTGCGCCGCCATTGTCTTCCCTGTGCCGGGCGGCCCGTACAGAACAACGCTCAACCCCCGACCATACGGGAGCTTCCTGCCCATTTCCCACTTATCGTTGACCACCCGCTTATACAACACCCGATTACAGACCTTTCGCAAGACCTTCACGCTCGCGTCCGAAAGAATCAAGTCATCCCAGGTGAATTCCGTCCGCATAAGTTCCGCATAAGCGGTGATTTCCACACGATTTTTCTCACGAATCGCATCGCAGATATTCCGATACGTGATTCGTTTCTCACCGACAGAAACACGTTCCATCTCCGATAACGCCAGAACATCTTTCACATGACCTACCGGCAAATCGTAAGACGAAACAATCCGCTTAATATCAGAAACATCCTTCAACTTATACCCACCAAAATCAGTGAAATAATTCCATAAATCCTGCTGCTCTTCGAAGGTTGCCGTTTTGATTTCGACACTGTGATACACACATTTCGAAGGTGGTGTCATAGTCAGTCGCTCTCTGCTTATAAGTACAATCAAAGACAGCGATTTCGACAACGCTTTCAAGAATTCCCGTGCGTGTATCTGATTCTCTCTCCCGATTTCAAAATCACAAAGACAAAGCAAAGAATCATTCAAAAGACAATGCGCGAGTAACAAATCGGCGGTCTTGCAAAGCTCATGAATCGGCGTTTCGGCACGCAACAAAACCGAACAATCCGCAAAACAGATGTCTCGATTTAATTCTGCACACGACCTGCGCAGAACGAATCGGCGACCACCCCCTGCCTGCCCGTGAATGTTAAGCAGACAGACCGCATTACTATCCTCCCCATATCCCGGAGTTTCACCGTGCGACCGTATAGCAGCAAGGACTTTCTCGGTCTCGAACCTATGACACAAGAGCGGTTCGGAGTTGGCTCTATACAATGCGTATTGATAAATCTCACAAAAACCAAACAACTCATCCGATAAAGGGGCATCACCTACATCGTCCAAACACAGGTAATACAACACCGATTTATTCAGCGATAACGGACACGACAATCTCGACATTTCCGGTTTATCGGCGAACCGCTGAAACACAAACCGCGCCGAATCACTATCCGGGCTGAAAAACAACTGAACACCCAATTCTATACCACGGACTTCTTCCCCGCCGGTGAGCGCGAACTCATATAATTGCGCCGCCAGTCCCAACGTAGGCTTTTTAATTTCCGAAACATCATTCAGCAAAGCGAACACATTTTCATATTTCCGCTCGACTTCGCAGGAAAGCGCGAGAATCACGCAAAAAGACTCAAACGGACCCAATCCGAATTTAAGAATCAGGTTGTCAAACGGAAAAACCTTTCCCGCATTAACCGAAGCCGCTCCCCGTGCGAATATATGCCGCATAATCAAATGAAAATCCGGAAAGTGGGCCGTATTTTCACTATTTTGAACATCTTGTTTCTGTTTGAACGCTGCCAACAACATTTCGACCAATGAAAGCCATGCGCCGACCTGTTCAGCGGAAGAATCAAACGGCATTATTTCTTCTTTTTTCATTAACTAATAGCCTTTTTCCCGATAAAGTACCCCGTAATAAGGGTCTGAAAATACTTCAAATTAAAAAGCGGTGCAATCTTGTTCTTCAACGTTATATCATCGTAGAGCAACCATTCGGAATAATTACCCTCATTGAGTATATTGTAATCGGTTTTCAGTGTATACATCAATGCGTTAATGAAGACAGCCTTATCATCATCGAAAAGTTTCTTCATATCATCTCCGCCGGGAGGAAACTCCCCTAAATTCTCGAACTTCTCCTTAAGCGACTTGACTTGCACCTGGCTCTGAGTTTGCGGAACGTCTTTTTTAGCCTCTTTATCCGTTTTAGCTGCCCCTTCGACGGGAGCGACCTCTTGCTCGCTGCCTTTTTCTTCGGTAGTTTGCGCAGAATTGACAGAAACAGCTTTCGAATCTTTCGGCTCCTTATACTCGTTACTATCGTTGCCGATTTCGATTAAATCAACGAATCTCTCCCCTTCACTCCCCATATCATACGGTTTCGCAACCCGAAACCGTGTACCCGGCATAAAGAGAACTCTCTTATTGCTGGCTTGAACCCCGCCATGCCCGCGCAACTTGATTTGAGTAAGAATCGGCTTAGACATCTTTTTCCCTTTGTCTTTGCTGTTATACTCACCCATAGCTTCGCCCCTGTCTTCGTTCGCTTTGGAAAAATCATCAACGGTAAACACAGTCCCCGCCTTGCTGTAACGCGAACGGAATCCCGACATCATATCAACACCATAGACGGTGACTCCCTTGAGTTTTTCTTTATCAACCATTTTGGTATGACTGCTCTTCCTCAAGACTTTATCTTTTATTTTCGGGTCGAGGTTGTCGTCATTCAGCATATCCCGATAAACGTGTTCATTCGGAAACGTCTGTTCCTGCGCGACTTCCGCACGCAGTTTCCGCGCTGAAAACGGTGACAACGTCCGATACAGGGTGATTGCATTCTCTTTGTTTTCGTCACCGATTACACCCGCTTTCTCTGCCCCGGTAACGACTTCATTAAGCGAATGTTGACCTTCACTCATCACCCATCCCGCAATAGCCGCACGGAACAACAGCAGGTCAATCGGCAATGCACCGACCCACTTATATGCCGTCAGCATCTTCGCGACTGCATCGGAACTCCCTGCAACCATGCGATGCCCTTTCTTCTTTTGGCTTTTCGCCGATTCCTCTCCCATTAACGCACCGGGTTTCTTGTACCACTTCTTATTGCTCATCTCGATATTCTTCGAACCCAGAATATCCGCACCGAAAACACTTCTGCTCTTCTTGATTTGCCGCATATTCAACCCGATTTCTTCGGCTTGTTCTTGGCTGACTTTCTCCCCCATTGTCTTGAGCGAAACCCCTTTCTTTGAGCCGCCCTCACCGGTTGCCGCCTTGTGAAGAATCTTCATGCGGATATTGAAAATTCTATCCCTCTTCTCTGAATTTTCTTTTGCGGTTATGTCTTTTCTTTCTTGGTCATGAGAAACATCCTTGAGCAACGGGACTTCAGAAATTTTACCGGAAGCTATGGCTTTTTGGGGACTGTCACTTCCCAACTCTTTTTGGGGACCGTCGCCTCCCAACTCTTTTTGAGAACCATTACTTCTCGCATTATTAAAAATTTGATAAGCATTGGCAATCTCTTTAAACTTTTCTGCGGCTTCTTCATTGCCGGGATTTTTATCAGGATGATATTTCAATAACTCTTTTTTATAAGCCGAATTCAATTCAGCGAGGCTCGCGTCCTCCGAAAGCTTAAGGAGCGTATAAATATCGAAAGCGGCGTTGGTTCTTGCTTTTTCGGGAACATCATTACTCTTTTCCAAAGATACCGAAGATACCAAAGATTTTTCCGTAGGTTCTTCTTCGTTATTGATTTTCAGTTCTTCCTGCTTGTTCTCGACTTCAGGTTCTTTGTCTCCTTGCCCATTTTTCTCGGTTTTCATCTCTTCCCGAATGGCATCCATCTCTTGGTCAATTTCTTCCTGTGGTATATCATCAATGACGGATTTGGCTAGCGTTTCTGTCACCGGGTCTTTTTGATTTTCTTCCTGTTCATTCTCCTGATTTTCGAGTTCTGCAAGTTCTTTTTCAAGTTCTGCTGCACTCTTTTTATTTGGAGTCTCCGGCAACGACTGATTCTCTTCCGATTTCTCCGGTGTTGTCTTATCGAGAGGTTCAGTGGGCTTTTTCGAAACCTTTTTGGTTTTTTCTTTCTTCCCTTCCGGTTTCTTCTCTTCCGGTTTCTTCTCTTCCTGTTTCTTCTCTTCCGATGTTTTCTCGTCGGATTTCTTCTCTTCCAACTTTTTCTTGTCGGATTTTTTCCCCGCCGGTACAGATTCGGGAGTCTTCCCGGTCTCGACCTCAAGCGTACCCACAAGAGACTCCAACTCGCGCATTTTATCAATAGAAGTCGTCTTATCGGATTTCTCACCCGTTTTATACTGCACGAGTGCATCGTTCATTTTAGTCAACGCACGCTCCGCAGCGGCGACGACATTGTTATCCTGCTTCAGCTTATTCGCCAGATTGATTTCATACTGTTTTGCGTGTTTGTCCCAGGTTTCATAAGTCAGCACTTTTTTATCGATTTCTTGCAAATACACATCGGGCATAGCTCGACACCTCACATTTAGATTTTGTAAAAGAAAGTCTCTTATTTAATTATTATTAAGAGACGTTCTTTAAATTTAGATTGGAGTAACTCCAATCTAAATTTTCGCTACCATCCTTCCGTCAATCTCGATTGGTTCTTCAACTCTTCCATACCCTTCGAAATCATTTCCTTGCCGGTAGCAATCTGAATTCCCGCATTATCAACCGCCGCTTTTTGCTGTGCCAAAACACCGTGGTCATCAAGCTGGAGTGCTTCTGTTTCCACACCATTCGCCATAGCAAGCCCGGACACAATCATGGTAAATCCGGGGTAAATTGCACGAACCGTCTCGAAACGATTCTTGTTAGCATCGTAAAGACGCGGGTTCACATTGCGAATATTCGGCTCAAGGAACTTGAGTTTGTAAGTGAGCTCGAGCATCTTTTCGAAGTTTTTCAAGAGATAATTCTCATCCTGTAAATCTTCAATCCTTTTATCATCGTAAAGCGTACGTTCGAATTCTTCCAATTCATCAAAAATCTCCCTAAGAACAGCGTTTTCCTCTTCTTTTACCCCGGAAAACAACCCGTCAATAAGGCGAACATTCTTATCAAAGATTGCCTTATCATGCTCGGTAAGCGGCTCACCCTTCCAATCCACCTTGAAAGGTTCAACAAACCCAATAGCAATGCGCTTATCTACGTTCCCGCCAAAATAGAATTGCTTTGCCACCTTTTCGATGTATAAAGTCATGATTTCCTTGGAAATCTGCATATCTGCAACCGCCATCGCAACCACAGGCGTATTCGCCGTCGCAAAAGGAGAAATCTCTTTAGGGGTTGCCGCAGAATAAATCTTCTCTTTTTCTGATTCCCATCTTTTAATTATCTCCCGCTTTTTAACTATTTCCTCTTTAGCAGAGGGTTCGGAAAGTTCAATCTTACATTTTATTACTAAGCCATTGTACAGTGCCATATCATTTTTTAGAGCTTTTTTTCTTTGATTTAAATAATCCGGGGTAGCGTTAAAGAAAACATCGTCATTAAGTGAGTCAGGAATTACACCGTTGGCACGCGCAAAACCCGTAATTGAATTAGCAAAATACGCATGAAGTTTCGCAAGGTTTTTGATTTTATCAGTCACTTCGGGCTTATCTGTAAAAAGTTTAGGATAATCATTCTTAACATTATCAAGCATCAAAATACGCTCCGAAAGTCGGTGTAACTCCTCATAATGTTCCGCTATATAAGCAGGTTCAAGCATTTCTTCTGTTATCTCAACTGCAAGCACTTCGTCAACGAAATTGCTTAACATGACCTCCATCTCTTCATTTCTGTCAAGGGAAAAGAATATATCTAGCATGCTTATATTTTCGATGTAGTTTTCCTCATCCTGCTTAGTGACAAATGCCCCTTGTTCATTCACGTGAACTTCGTTCAGCAACGCATTAGCTAAACGGGGGTCTCTCTTTTCTTCAATGCCGCGGACATGCGCCTGCTCTTGAAATTCTTCTGAAAGTGAATTAACATAGTTACTCGTCAATTTTCTGCCTATTTTGAAATCAAGCGCACCAAGCGCGATTTGCTTAGTGTATTCGGATGCAAAAGGCGTAATATCTTTAGGGTTTTCGGCAAAATTAGTTTTATTGCGCGACTCCATCATACCCTTGACAGACCCGGTATGTTCTGCCAACAACTCCACTCCTACTTTACGTGCCGCGCGTGTCTCGGTGACATAATTGTATTCCTGTTCAAGGAGTATGTGACCCCTATCATCAATTTTTTTACCGGTAAGCAAATGAATCAAAGCACCTTGAACAGCATGTATTCTTTGGTTAAGTTCATTCGTATTCGCTTCCGCCCTCATACGTTCGTCAAGATTAGTTGTATAAACAGAATCGGAAATTTCCTCACTTAAACTGGTGGTTAGCGCACGAAACAAAAAACCTTCTCTTTGAAATTTATCTTCCAAATCAATAAATTCTTTATACAAACTGTCTATTATGACTTTGTGTTCGGCATATTTCCCGGGATTGTTGTTAAGGGCTTTTACAAACTTCATATACCCTTCTTCATGTGTGTTAAGTTGACCCCTGAAAAACGGCCTATATTTTTCGGAAGTGTCTTTTTGCTGTTCAATATACTCTGCATCAATATTTTCCTTGAGTTGGTTTATCTCAGGTTCAATCAATTTGGCAAATTCATCCAATTCCAGTTGATATCGATTCTTCATGAGCTCTTTAAACTGCTTAATGGCACCATCTTTGTCCAAGTAAGCATTCGCCTCTTCGTTCCCGTCGCAAGGCTCACCCGAAAACTCGTTCCCGTTAGACTTCATAACGAGTTCCATGGTTCTTTCCATCTCATTGCCGATTCGCTCTAACACAGCATATTTCACTTTAACATCGATGTCAATTTCTCTCGTTTGGGACTCTTCTTTATAACGATTAACCGCATATTTAATTTGGTCTATTTTGAGAAGAATTCCTCGAACATCAAGCGTAGTGTCGCAGCCTTCTTTATACGGAACGGGCGAGAACATATCAGCATTTATGGGAATTGTGGTAAGATCTTCTACAGGATATTTAGAAAGTCGTCCGAGAAGTTTGTTTTTCTCCTTATGATATTTCTTCGCCTCATCAGAAATAGGCAACGTATCTTTAGTCGGAGATTTAAAGCCATTTTTACGCGCTTTCGCCATACCGTCGTTACGACGGTCTTCGAGTTTTTTGCGTTTACGCGCACTCATCCCCACATAAGCATCGAACTCCGGTGCGGGAACATTCGGCTCGGTAATCTGAATTGGGGTCTGCTCAAGAAGCCCGAGTTTGATGTTCTCGGCAGTAATCTGTTGGTTAGTCTTAACCGCCCAGTTTACGATTTCTCCTTCACGCTCTTGTGTAATCTTCTGAGGAACATAAGACTGATTTAACTGAACGGACAACGGAATTTGCTCTTCTTCCAACTCCGTCTTTTGGATGTTTTCAAGTTGCAAATCTTGAAATTTTTTCTGCGCTTCAGGACTGGTCATTGTAATTCTCCCTCCGAATTATTTCTATATACAGCACATTTGCTTAAATACGTTTTCACATTGCCGATTAACTTCTTCACCAATTTAGACGAAGCTTCGGTAATAGCCGCGATGTCTACCGACATTTCAGGATTGAGGGAATCAATCGCCGTTTTACCCGCCTTGTAGAGCATAGCCGCGAACGCAGAAGTCACTCCTCCGGAAAACACAAACGAAAGCGCGATTGCGTATTTTTCCCTGTCTTCCTTCTCCACCAACAGAATCCCCTCAATTTCCTTATCTTTGATGTAGGCGACGCTTAAATCCGGGTCGTACTTTTTCCAATCCACCGGCGACTCCAACGCTACACCCCACTCAGCGAAACTGAGCTTGACTTCAAACTTACGCAGGCTTACATCGGAAAGTTCTTTCAAAATCACTACATTTTCAACGAGAGGGGGCGTTTTCTGCCAGAACGGATTAGACTGCAAATCCGAAACGGTTAATGTATATGCGGGAATCCCCCCGTCTTCAAACTCGAACCCCGCCGCTTCGTACAGACTTTTGAGTTCAGTGTTATCAGCAGGAAAATTCCCGAAGATTCCGACTAATTCAGGCGCATATTCAAAACACGAAAATAATCTGTCGAGTAAAGCCCTGCCGCCGCCATTGTTCCTGAATTGTTCACCTATGTACAACCACAGGATTTCCAACCAATTATCCACCACCTGCACAACAATAATACCCGCCGACGTATTATCGGGATTAACCGCACCAATCGCGAACATATCGGGTTTCTCCAACTCCTCGCGGAGTTCCTTCGGTACATATCTGAAAAAAGCACCGACGTTTTCTTTATCTATTAAAACGGTTTTCATGGCTTCCAAAGTCTCAAAAGTTTTGAGCATATCACTATTTTCCTCTCTTCTCATACATAAAGTTATGATACCATAATTCAACATGAATTTGAATCAATTTCCCCTAAAAAATTTCTAAAGATTTGTTAAAAGCAAAACAAGAGCAGCGGGCAGCGGCTCTGCCGCCGGCAGGCTGCTTGACGGGAATTAAAGCTAAACAAGGGCTCACAAGTCGGCGGCTTCGCCGTCGAGCAGGTGAGCTTGATGGGAATTAAAGCAAAACAAGGGCAGCAGGCAGCGACTGCTCTTGAATTGAATTATCTTCACGTTTCCACAATACGATAACCCGCACGTCGAATCGCTTCTCTGACTTCCATAAAGTGTTCTTTATTCTTGGTCTCCATCGAAATGTGGAGATAACACCCGATGATGTCGGTGTTTTCGCCGCCTGTATTATGCATGACCTTAATGACATTCGCACCGATATCGGCTATAATCGCCGATACCTCCTTAAGCTGACCCGGCTTGTCTAACATCTCAATCTTCAGTTCGGAAAGCCGTCCGGTATTCAAAAGTCCGCGTGAAATCACACGTGATAGAATGTTCACGTCTATATTCCCGCCGGAAACTATGGCGCAGGTCTTCTTGTTGTGAGATTGTTCCGGCAATTTCCCGAACATCGCCGCCGCAACCGCAACCGCACCCGCACCTTCGGCAACTAACTTTTGCTGTTCCATGAGGGTGAGGATAGCGGTGGCGATTTCATCGTCGCTGACCGTGACGATTTCATCCACGTACTTCCTGCAAAGCTCGAAGGTGGTTTCACCGGGCGATTTCACGGCGATTCCGTCGGCGAAAGTCGATACCCCACCCAGATTCACGCGTTCGTTTGCCGAAAGTGAACGCTGCATACTCCCCGCACCTGCCGCTTGAACCCCGTAGACTTTACAATCGGGATTGAGTTTCTTCACAACGAACGCCACCCCGGAAATAAGCCCGCCGCCACCAACCGGCACAACTACCGCTTCAAGATTCGGGATTTGTTCCAGTATTTCCAGCCCGATTGTTCCTTGGCCTGCAATCACATCAACATCGTCAAACGGGTGAATAAATACCCCCCCACTTTTCTCTTGAAACTCCACCGCTGCTTTATGCGCATCATCATAAACCCCGTCCACAAGCCGAACATTCGCCCCTAACTGTTTAGTCGCCTCAATTTTCGAAAGCGGGGCTATACTCGGAATAAAAATCGTTGCCGAGGTGTTCATCTGCGCCGCGGCGAGGGCAACCCCCTGGGCATGATTCCCCGCCGAACAAGCAATTACCCCCTTCGCCCGCTCGGATTCGCCCAACATGGCGATTTTGAAATATGCCCCCCTCACCTTAAACGAACCCGTCATCTGCAAATTCTCCGATTTGAAGAAAAGGTGGGCAGGTTTGCCGATTGCCGACGGAATTATGTCGGTATTTCTAATCTTGTCTTTCAGTAAATGCGCCGCTTGGTATATTCTATCGAGGGTAAGTTCCATTTTCTTTATCCATCTCCTTTATGATTGGTAATAATATCCTTGACCGAGCCGCCCGGCGGAATCATAGGCAGGACGATTTCGTCGGCATCCACGAAACAATCGATTACAACCGGCAGAACCTCACCATGAACCCGCGCACTCGTGACTTCTTCGAGTATAGATTCAAGCATGGACGGTTCTTTCGCCCTGTACCCCCGCGCCCCGAACGCCTCGGCTAATGCAACGAAATCGGTCTTACGTTCGCTCAAATCGCTATGGGAATACCGTCCGCCGTAAAACGCAGTCTGCCACTGCCGCGGAAGACCGAGCGAGCTGTTGTTCAAAATTACGATTATAATGGGCAGTTTCTGCGAGACTGCAGTGGCGAGCTCAATCAGATTCATCCCGAAACTGCCATCCCCCGTGAACAGAACAGTCGGCTTATTGCCCGAAGCAACACATCCACCGATTGCCGCACCCAACCCGAACCCCATCGCCCCCAATCCGCCGGAGGAAAGCAGAGTTCGCGGGTTGCCGAACCTATAATACTGCATCACCCACATTTGATGCTGACCGACATCGGTTGCCACAACGGTATCATCATCGCAAAACCGCCGCACCGTCTCGATTATACCCTGCGGAACAAATCCCGGAACTTCTCCCACGGTTTGAATTCGCTTTAACTCCTCAACACGGGAAATCCATTTTTCGTTTGTAAGCATTTTCACCCGTGAAATCAATTGAATCAAAACCGATTTCACGTCCATACAAAGCGAATAATGCGGTGTGACATTCTTACCGATTTCCCTTTCATCTATATCAATATGAATAATGGTCTTACCCGCCGAATATTCCCCTACATTTCCGGTTGCCCTGTCGGAAAACCGCGCCCCCAAAACAATCAGAACATCACATTCCGACTTTGCGAGGGAAGACGCATACTTACCGTGCATTCCGCTTTTGCCGAGGTTGAGCGGGTGTTCCCCCGGGATTGCGGTAAGCCCCATCATGCTCAATCCCACCGGTGCCGACAACTTTTCGGACAATTGAAGCAGTTCCGATTCAGCCCCTGCGGAAATAACCCCCCCTCCCGCATAAATGAAAGGGCGTTCGGCGTTGTTGATTGCCTCAACAATCTCGTCTAAATCACAAGCTGCGTTTTCGCGGGATTGCGTGGCTTGGAATTCGGGTACAGCCCCGACGTATTCGCAGACATCGCTTTGAACATTCTTGGGAATATCAATCAAGACCGGGCCTTTTCGCCCCTCGTTCGCAACCCTGAACGCATCGTTCAATGCCGTTTCAAGTTGGTTTACATCTTTGACGATGTAGTTGTACTTCACCATCGTTTTGGTAATGCTGACTATATCAACCTCTTGAAAACTGTCCCTCCCCAGCAACGGAACCGAAACGTTCCCGGTGATTGCCACCAACGGAACACTATCGAGATAGGCGTTGGCGATTCCCGTGACGAGATTGGTTGCCCCCGGTCCCGACGTGGCGATGACCACTCCTGTTTTTCCGCTTACCCGCGCATAACCGTCCGCGGCATGAGCCGCGCCTTGTTCATGTGCGGTCAGAATGTGTTCAATCTGTTCGGAATTCCTGTACAGTTCATCATAAAGCGTAAGCACCGCCCCGCCCGGATAACCGAACACCGTTTTCACCCCATGAGCTATGAGCCGTTTGATTACTATTTCTGCCCCGGTAAGTTTCATTCGCCGCTCCCTCCCGATTTCTTCGCTATTTCCGCAATGACTTCAACCTCCACCAACACCCCTCGCGGCAATGCCGCCGCCGCCACACAGGAACGTGCGGGCTTGCCGGTAAAATATCTTGCATAGACTTCATTAAACGCCGCGAAATCCGACATAGCAGAAAGAAAACAAGTACTCTTCACGACGTTGGTGTAATCGCAACCCGCCGCTTTCAGCACCTCCCCGATATTTCGCATGACCTGTTCACTCTGCTCGGTGATATCACTGCCGACTATCTCACCGCTTTCGGGCGATAGCGGGATTTGCCCCGATGCAAAAAGCAATCCCCCGGTGATAATCCCCTGTGAATATGGCCCGATTGCCGCCGGTGCGGATTCTGTTGAAATGATTCTCATAATTATAACCATGCCTTTCTGCCACAAAGTGGCATGAATTCAAGTCTGTCAAGCTCATCTGCTCGACGGCGAAACCGCCGACCCGTGAACTCTTATTCAAACTTATTAACTCCTTAATTTTTAGGTGTAATACCCCGCCGCGCTCTCGCCCGCAGGACGAGGGATGCAGGGCTTGCCCTGCGGTATTACCTTACATTTCGGCGACTTCGCTGTTGTCACCCACAATCTTAACCACCGACTTCAATGCGACAGCCCTCTCGATTGCCGACCCCAAATCATCGTCGAGCAGGGTGAAATGCCCCATCTTGCGTCCGATTTTAGACTCGGCTTTACCGTATAAATGCACATGAACATCGGAATCTCCGTACGCTTCCTCCAACCCTATGATTTTTGCCGTCCCATCACTCTCCCCTAAAAGATTTACCATGACCGCAGGCTTGAGGAGTTCGGCATTACCGAGCGGAAGAGACAAAATCGCCCGAATATGGTTCTCAAACTGATTAGCGAAACACCCTTCAATCGTATAATGCCCGGAATTATGCGGGCGGGGGGCAACCTCATTGACCAACACATCGCCTGATTTCGTAACGAACATTTCAACACAGAAAGTCCCCACACCCTCGAACACCCGCATAACCCTGTCGGCGATTTCACGGGCTTTTTCCGCCGTTTCACCGCTGATTCTCGCCGGGACAATCGTGGTATCGAGAATACTGTTCCGATGAGCATTTTCGGCAATGGGATATATCACACTCTCCCCGGTGATTCCTCGGCAGGCTATGACCGAGACCTCCCTTTCGAAATCAATCATTTCCTCAAAAAATCCCTCTACACCTTCGGGAATATCACCCTCACCGTGAATCACCCGATTCCCTTT
>WRKZ01000029.1 GCA_009777835.1 Oscillospiraceae bacterium
TAACTATACCATGCCAAGAATTACCCGGGAGCTATAACATCGGGGGCGTTGTCAATTATACAATAATCACTATACCATGCCAAGAATTACCCGGGAGCTATAACTGAAATCATTGAGCCGTCGAAGTGGAAATCACTATACCATGCCAAGAATTACCCGGGAGCTATAACTATTGCGGTCACAAACATCTTGAAACATACACTATACCATGCCAAGAATTACCCGGGAGCTATAACTATTGCGGTCACAAACATCTTGAAACATACACTATACCATGCCAAGAATTACCCGGGAGCTATAACAAATACATAGTCTTAATTGACTTAAAATGGACTATACCATGCCAAGAATTACCCGGGAGCTATAACATTACGATGCTTTATGCTTTTGCGGACGAGACTATACCATGCCAAGAATTACCCGGGAGCTATAACCTTCAATAAATATCAAAGCTGCTGTTTCGAGACTATACCATGCCAAGAATTACCCGGGAGCTATAACAGTCATCGAACAAATGACATGAAGCACAGGACTATACCATGCCAAGAATTACCCGGGAGCTATAACCGGTTGCTCTTCAATAAAATTTTGAACTGCACTATACCATGCCAAGAATTACCCGGGAGCTATAACTTTTGTTTACCACTGTTGCTGTGGTAAAAAACTATACCATGCCAAGAATTACCCGGGAGCTATAACCCATCAGATGTTCAAGACGGTCACGAGTACACTATACCATGCCAAGAATTACCCGGGAGCTATAACATATAAATCTTTCATGTCATATGGTTGTCGACTATACCATGCCAAGAATTACCCGGGAGCTATAACTATATTATCGGACACCGTTTCAATCCCTGAACTATACCATGCCAAGAATTACCCGGGAGCTATAACGTAATGGGTATTAACAATTTCAGTCTTGCTACTATACCATGCCAAGAATTACCCGGGAGCTATAACTATCATCAATGGCTTGAATTGTCCGAGGACACTATACCATGCCAAGAATTACCCGGGAGCTATACCCTCACTCCCCCAAATCCACAAACTCCGCCAAAAATCTCGGACGAGCATAAAAAGCCCTCGACACGCTCCCATGCCCTGCGCCCTTAGTCCTCGGCTGAATATAAACCCCCATTTTACCGGACAACGCCGAAAATCCCCTCGCCGGGTCATTGAGGCACTCTCGCACCAACTCATAATCCGCACGAACCGCCGCAAACAGCTCGTCATTCAAATCGGTCGCAGTCACCGAATGAATAAATGTAGGCTGATTGTAACTTTCGCCGACAATCCGTGCCACAATCACTGCCCTTTTCTACGCGTTCGCAATCAGCAATTCATTAACCCGTCCGCGCCCCGCACCAACCGAATTTATCATTCTATGAGCGGAAATGCGGGTTATTTTATGTTTAGAATAAAGACTGTCAAAAAACTCATCGCTTTCATCGGCATTTTTTGGGTCAGAATTACTCGCAACAACCCTCGCACCACGCTCACTCATCTCGGTGATAAAACGTGCCAATTCCGCTTGCTCCCTGTCCCCGAAGCCGTCGTTTGCATACGCTGTAAAACTCGCAGTTGTCGTCAACGGACGATACGGCGGGTCGAAATAGGCGAAGGTATTTTCATCAATAAAATCGGCAGATTTTTTATAATCGCCGCAGATAATTTTCACGCCCTGCAACGCTTTTGAAACCGCTTGAAGACCATCTTCATCGCAAATTTTCGGATTCTTGTAACTCCCCTGCGGCACGTTAAAACCGCCCTTGGAATTTACACGATAAAGCCCGTTAAAGCAAGTTTTGTTCAGAAAAATAAATAACGCCGCCAACTCAACGCTCTCGCTTTTTGATGATTTCAAAGCGTTGTAATGACCGCGGTTTATGTAATAAAGTTCTTTTCGTGCTTTGTCGGCAGTCGAGAGATACTCGCCCTCAAGATTTTTCAAAAGTTTAATTAACTCCACGGCATTATCACGCACATCCGTATAAGTCAAAATCAACTCCCGATTAATGTCGCCGATGTAGATTTCATCGAGGTTGTAATTATTCAAAACGTCAAAAAGCACTGCGCCGCCGCCCACGAAAGGCTCGGCGTATTTTTTTATGCTCTTTCCAAGTTCAGTGGGGTATTTCTCACGGATTTGGAAGAGTATCTGCGATTTCCCGCCTGCCCATTTGATTAATGGCTTTGTTTTCATAGTTTATAACAACCTCAAATTATAGTACCACAAGTACCACTATACCACAACCCCTGCCCAAAGTCAAGCGTTTTTTGAAAAATCATCAGACGTTAAGTTAAAACTTTAATTGCCCCCGTACCTGATACGATTTCAATAAGAGAGTATGCTCGCTCATCACTCCCATTCTATAAAGCCGCAAAGCCGTCCATCTATAATATCGTACTCGTCCAAAACTTTAGACGGAAGTTTTGTGCTGTCATCTACCGTAAAAACAAATACGAACCCCTCACCGACGAATATCGGGTAGGGGGTTCGTATTATTACAATCCACTGGAGTCGGGGAGAATCGAACTCCCGTCCGAAAATCCATCCGGGTATCTTTCTACAAGCTTATCTTTTCATTTGCGCTTTTTCACCCGGACTCCGAAAAGCAGGATTCCGACTGAAGCAGTCCTTTAATACTCTTCAAGCTACAGGACTCTCACCCGAAAAGTTGACCGTTAATTTTACGCCCGAACGAAGCCACGGTACTCCTCGAACGAACGGCAGCTGCTTTTAGGCAGCTAATGCTAAATTGTTGTTATTATTAGCGTTTAAATTTAGATGCCCCTCGATTAAGGAGATTAGGGCGCACTCCGCTTGCTTAATACCGTTTTGAATCCCCGTCGAAGCCATTGCGACCCCTTATAATTCGTGAAACCTTTCAACTTCTCTGCTTTACTCAAGGCCCGAAAACAACCGAACCCTCTTTATATCCACAAATCTTCCCGCCGACTTTCACGGTCGAAAAATTGTCTCTCGAGGTGACAGGATTTGAACCTGCGGCCTCTGCGTCCCGAACGCAGCACTCTACCAAGCTGAGCCACACCTCGTTAATGCGGTAATGCAAATCGCATAACAATATTATTCTACCACAGATTAAAACTTCTGTCAAGGGGTTTTTCGAAAAAATTACGCCAAAATTTTCTCTTGCAAAAAATTACGAAATCTATATAATCAATGGATTTTAAAACGCTTCAGCGTTTTCGAGCCGCGCTGCATAGCATATAAACACAAACAGAAATTTTATTGAGGGTTCAGAGGTTGTTCTAAAAATTCAATCAGTCTTTCTATATCTGATTCCGACAACACCCCTATAGGTGTGACATTACCTAACGCAGACATCGGAAAATCAAAGTGTACCCCAACATCAACGTATGATTGTTTATGCAATCCCGCTTTAACCCAATCGTTAATCTTGAAGTATTTGGATTTTACTTTCGCGCTTTTGCCATCGTATTTCGTTGTAATCGGATGGACTTTAGCGAATTTCCCGTCTACTTCGTACAGCAAAACAGGGCGATGTTTCCCGCCCTCACCCCACGAAACAAACGCAACAAACACATCATGTTGTTTCATCAGCCGTTTACCGCCCAATCATACAACTCCGGCTGCTTGTCTTTGTCGATGTGTATAACTCCGTTTTCATCCACTACCACATCTGCCTTTTTTGAATCGTGATTTTCAAGTGCATTTATTAACCTCCCGTTAAGAGTAGGTTTTATGCTCGGTCTGAACGGCAAACTGTGCTCCGCAATGACTTGCCTATAAAACATATCAATAGCAGTTGTTTGGTCAATCCCCATACGAGCCAAAATTTGAGTAGCGCGTTCCTTAACAACCGGGTCTATTCTGACATTTACATTCGCTTCCGCAGTAGCGATAATAATCACCGTCCTTTCTAATGTGCGGGGTGTTACACCCTTACTTTCAATAAAGTCTCGTTTCCGTTTCTTCAGCTAATACCCCATACTCAGTATAGCATATTTCTTTGGGTCTGTCAAGGGGTTTTTCGAAAAAATTACGAACTCTTATTTTCACACAACTTTCCCCCGATTCAAAATCGGGGGAAAGTTGATTATATATAAATTAATTTACGTCAAACCGGACTCCTGCGACTATAATCGCTTCAATGGTAGAAATGTCAAATCCTTCGCCGAATTCAAAAAAACCTTTAGCGTTGAACGTATTGTCCTCGTAATTCGCATTCGAGTAAACATTCGCTCCCATATCATCGTTTAATGCACTCATCGGGATTTCTTCGCCGTCAACAACGAAATAGAAAAGCGCACCGAGTTCTCTTGATTCAATTAAAGCCATGAGATTTTTCAACTCGTTATCATCGGAATAATCAGCCGAAATATAAAAACCCATTCCGCTTCCACCCGAATTGTCTTCACTCAAACTCAACACTTCTATTCTGAGAAATTCACCGGTTTCAAGTTGTACTTCTCCCTGTAGGGGTAGGGGTCTAATACAAACAGCCTCATCGTCAACAACGAGAATCTTTGCCGCATTTGTCGGAAGTGTCAAGTTCGCTTCAAACGTATATTTTTCGAGACTGCCGTCTTCTGCCACGATGTCAAGATAGTCCCCCCATACAAATTTAAATTCCATACCCCGCAAATCCAGTCCCCAACTGCCTGTAACGCTTAATTCGACAACAAGTTTATTCCCATCGGCGTAATGATTCATGCTCGTACTCAGCGAAGATAGTATGCCATCGTTATAATAAATCTGGTTTTGCAAAGACAATTCTTTTAAGAGCAAACCATCTTTATCGTTAGATTCCACGAACTTAACCCCTTCTTCAGCCGTGAACACCAACTCAATATTCATATTGCGGGTGCTTCCCCAAACATTGACCTCGACATCAAGA
Source organism: Oscillospiraceae bacterium (assembly GCA_009777835.1). Lineage (GTDB taxonomy): Bacteria > Bacillota > Clostridia > Oscillospirales > Ruminococcaceae > Ruminiclostridium_E. The sequence continues at coordinate 4,887 of WRKZ01000029.1, forward strand.
TTGTGACTGTTCTCGAGAATGTCAAAAACGTAATCGGCTTCGCCATAGTCAGACACAAAATCATCTTCATAAAAACCTGTCGATGCCGGTTCATGAGAATCGATATCATCGCCGTTACTACCATCTACAGGAGCGGCTGTAACATCTGCTTCGTTTTCTATTCCCGAGGAAGCCGGGTTAAGGTCACGTCCGTCCCCACCTCCGCCGAGTGCGTAGATTCCAATCGCCGCCACCGAGACGAACAACGCCAATGAAGCCGCAAGTGCAATCATGGGATTACGACCTTTTCGCACATAAACAGGGATTTCTTGAATTTCGTGGACATCAACGGTTTCCGTGTTTTCGACCGCGCTTATTTGTTCGTTAAATTGATTTTTCATCGTATTTTCCTCCGTCTTTCTTCCCGTCAAGCCGCCTGCTCGAAGCAAAGCTCCGACCTGCGGCTCTTGTTCGGCTCTTCTAATAACCTGCCTGATGAAATCGTCATCGCTCCCCGCGGGCGATACCAACTCAAATATTTTAGAATATTTATTTTTCATCACGAATATCCCTCCGCTAAGAGTATTTCCTTCAATTGATTTCTTGCTCTGCCAAGCTGTGTCGTAACCGTCGATTGCTGAATCTTCAAAATCCCCGCTATTTCTTTTACAGAGTATTGCTCATAGTAATACAGGTAAATTATGGTACGGTATTTAGGTTTCAGACTCTCGACATAATCATACAGTTCGAGACAGTTTTCCGGCAGATAGCCTACCGATGCCAACTCAGAATTCTCCAAATCAGCCAGTTCTCCCCTTTTGGATTTCCAAGAAGAACGCAGGAGGCTTTTAGCTTGATTAATCGTGACCCGTATAAGCCACGCCTTCAGATTTTCATCAGCGGCGAACTCAGCGGTACACTTGTATAATTTCAAGAACACATCCTGGGTCACGTCTTCCGCATCATGAACGCATTTGACGTAACTGTACGCAATTCTGAACACCATTGTTCGGTGATTCTTCACGCTTTCCGAAAAAAGAACAAAATCCAAGCTGTTCCCCTCCTTTTTGATTAGAATGGGGTTTCAGCCCCAAACCCCCGACCGCTATAACCCTTACAGCATTCGGGATAAAATTAAGACGTCTTATTAATAAGACGTCTTAAAGCATTGAAATGTCACACGAAAAAAATATTTTTCCGGGTCTGTAACATCTTATAATTTATGCTACTTTTTGCAGCCTACCGATGAACGGCAGGCTGCTCTTGTTTTAACCTATCATAGAAGCGACTTCGTCAGCGAAGTTTTCTTCTTTTTTAGCGATTCCTTCGCCTTTTTCGAATCTAACAAACTGTTCGACTTTGAGGTTGCTTCCGACCGACTGAACATACTTTTCAACGGTAGAATCCGGGTCTTTCACGAAAGACTGGGTCAAAAGACAGCTTTCTTCGAAGAACTTCTTCATTCTTCCTTCAAGAATCTTATCGACAACATTCTGCGGTTTCGGTTTCGCTTCGTTCTCTTTAAGAATGAGTTTCAGTTGAGTATCTTTTTCCTCATCAATCGCCGCTTGAGGAATACCATCGGTGTTGATGAATTCCGGTGCCATTGCCGTAATGTGAAGCAGAATACCTCTTGCCGCATTCGCCACGTTATCACCGTAATCATCAGCAGAGACTTTCAGAATCGTAGCGTGTGTACCGAATCCCGTTCCGCCATCATTGTGAACATACGAAAACAGTCCGTCTCCGGTGAGTTTCGCAAACCGTCTGATTTGAATGTTCTCGCCGATTGTTGCGATTCTCTCGGTGAGGACATCAGCAACTTTCTCGTTAGTTCCAGCCGCATTGACTTCCTTAAGAGCCTCAACGTCAGCGACATCGTTATCAATCACGGTTTGAGCAATCAAATCAACAAAATCCCTAAATCTATCGGATTTCGCCGCAAAATCGGTTTCAGAATTGATTTCCACAATAACGCCGACTTTTTTTGCTGCATCAATTTTGCACGAAACAAGCCCTTCAGCCGCGATTCTTCCTGCTTTTTTAGCAGCTTTAGCCAATCCTTTTTCCCGAAGATACTTAACCGCCGCATCGACATTCCCGCCGGTTTCTTCAAGTGCGCGTTTGCAGTCCATCATACCGCAATTGGTTAATTCTTTAAGTTGCTTAACATCTTGTGCTGTAACAGCCATATATTTTCTCCCTTATTATTTCTATATTTTTCTTTCGAGTTCCCATAACTCTATTCTATTCCGACTCCTCCGAATCACCCGATTCAGCCGCAACGTTAGATTGACCTTGACGAGCCTCAATAACAGCGTTCGCCATAGCCCCCGCAATCAGTTTCACCGAACGAATCGCATCATCATTACCCGGAATCACGTAATCGATTTCGTCCGGGTCACAGTTGGTGTCAACGATTGCCACTATCGGAATACCGAGTTTCCGTGCCTCAAGCACTGCTATTTTTTCTTTTTTAGGGTCAACGATGAATAAAGCACCGGGGAGTTTCTCCATTGTCTTGATTCCGCCGAGGAACTTTTCAAGTTTTTCAATTTCAAGGTTGAGTTTAATTACCTCTTTTTTAGGAAGTAGGTCAAAAGTCCCGTCTTCTTTCATTTTACCCAACTGTTCAAGCCGTCTGATTCTTCTCTGAATCGTCTTGAAGTTAGTCATCATTCCGCCCAACCAACGCGCATTTACGAAATGAGAGTTAGAGCGTTCAGCCTCTTCTCTGATTGAGTCTGCCGCTTGCTTTTTCGTCCCGACGAAGAGAATGTCGTGACCTTCTTCAACCACACTCTTAATGAAGTTGTAAGCGTCATCCAGTTTTCTGACCGTTTTCTGCAAATCTATAATATAGATTCCGGTTCTTTCCGTAAAAATATACGGTGCCATTTTGGGATTCCAGCGTCTTGTTTGGTGTCCGAAATGAACCCCGGCTTCAAGTAGCTGCTTCATTGATACTACTGCCATTGTATTCTTCTCCTTTTTAGTTGAACCTCCATCAGCCGACAGCCGAAACTGCACCAAAAAAGCCGATGTGCGAATTCGTGTTTACATTAAACACTCAGATATTATACCACATCATTTGAAAAATTTCAAGTAATCCCCAAAAATAATTTTCACCAAAAATTCGGACGTTTTGCGTCCCTATTTTGTGAACTTGTACCAAATCACATCAAATCGGGAAAAAAGCTCAACGCATCAAGCGCGATTCCGTTACCGCCGTTTATGAAGAAATTCGTATTACCGTAACGCATTTCAAGATGAAGATGCGGTCCGGTAGACTGCCCGGTGTTTCCCACAATGCCGATTACTTCTCCCCTTTTCACCTGTTGTCCCTCTTTGACTAATATCTCATCTAAATGCGCATACAAAGTCGAATATCCATCGGCATGGTCGATAACAAGCGAGTTACCGAACCCGCCGTGACGGTCGTTAACGGTTCTTACCTCCCTCACTATACCCGAATTCATGGCATAGATGTTCGCCTTATCGATTTGAACGCAACCCCAGCAGAATCGGTCGATGGCATGCAGACAATCTTCCGAAACCCCGCCGATTATATCGATGCCGTTATGACAACGAAATCGATTACGCTCTATGCAGGTCTCACACCTGAAATCGGCATTGTCCGAATCATAACAGCCGAAATACTGGCTGATTCGTGCATAATGACTGTCAACCGGCCACCTGAACCCGTCAGCACCGAATATAATGTAAACGATTTTACTGTCCATTCCTGCTAAATACTTGAGAATCTCAAGTACGTCACCGATTGAAGGTTCTTCTCCCCCGGTAACTCTTGCGGCATCATAAGCGGATTCTCCCGGTGAGATTATACTCGACATTCCCGCTAAGTACTTGAGAATCTCTAACGCGTCGGCAATGGTGACTTTATTATCCCCATTGACATCACCCGGTTCGCGCTGCTCTTCCGAAAGCGGAGTCGTAGTCTCGCTCGTGATTTCACTCGTAGTCTCGCTCGTGATTTCACTCGTAGTCTCGCTCGTGATTTCGCCGAAAGCAGTCGTATCATAATATGTAGTTGTTTCAGACGAAGCCGCCGAAACAGTCGAATCGGTCAAACCAATTACGACAATCGCCGAAACAAGCGTTAACGTGAACAGTATACACTTCCTCATATATCGATATTCCTTCTATAATTACTCTTCCCAAGAATACTTGCCGGAATACTTGCCCGGTTACTTCAAGAAACTCTTGAATGAATCGCCCCTTTTAACCGAAGATGAGCTGCTCCCTATACGGTGCGGGAGTTCGCTGCTCACCAGAATTGCGTCTTCCCCGATTATATCGATATCCCCCCATGGTATTATATAATCGTCTTCTCGTCCGAAAAGCCCGAAAAACCTCGCCCTTCCATAAACGACTAAGTCGCAGACCTTTGCAGTCCTTGTCTCAAACGCAACATCGTCAACATAGCCTATTTTCGTTCCCGTTTTCACGTGGATTATTTCCTTGTTCCGCAAATCTTCAAAACGGCAGGTCATATCTGAATCCCCCTTATATAAAATAGTGTCTATTCTATAAATATGAAGAAACAACCCGAATCATGCCGTTACTTGTTTTTAACGGAATCCAAATACTCCTCAAGAATTACAGCCGCCGCAACCGCATCGATTGATTTTCGGCGATTACTGCGTTTTCTATGCTGACTCACAATCGAATAAGCCTCAACCGTGGTGAGACGTTCGTCCGACATAACAACCGGAATTCCCGCTAATTCCACACGAAGTCTTTCGGCTAATCTCTCGCATTTACGGCTCTTTTCCCCAACTGTTCCGTCCATGTTAAGCGGATTGCCTACAACGACTTCACCGACCTCATTTTCTTTGACCGCCTCAACAATTTTCTCGATAAGTTTGTTAAAGCCCTTCTCGTGAATAACGCTCATAGGCGTAGCGATTGTCCCGGTATAGTCACTCACAGCGAGTCCTGTACGAGCTTCACCATAATCAACAGCCAGGATTCTCATATAACAATAATCGATAAAATGCGTTTTTTCATGAATCAATCCCCCTTATTTCCCGACAAACTCCCTTACTACCTTTACTATATTCGCACTGCAAAGCCCGAATTCCTTCAACAAATCAACCGCTGGTCCCGAATACCCGAACACGTCCTCAACCCCGATTTTCTTTAACGGAACAGGATGCTCTTCACACAGAACACCGCCGACTGCATCGCCGAGTCCCCCAATCACAGAATGTTCTTCAACCGTAACGATTCTTCCTGTTTCTTTAGCCGCTTTAATGATGGTTTCACGGTCAATCGGCTTAATAGTATGAATATTCACGATTCTCGCCGAAATCCCCTGCTCTGCCAACTCTGCATGGGCTTCGATTGCTTCCGCCACCATAAGCCCGGTCGCAATAATCGTGACATCTTCACCATCTTTAAGCTGAATCCCTTTTCCAAGCCGAAACTCGTAATCATCACCGTTGAACACCGGTACAGGCAACCGCCCGAATCGCAGATACGCAGGCCCGTCGTGTTCCGACATAGCCAAAACCGCCGCTTTCGCTTCCACGCTGTCGGCGGGATTGATAATCGTCATGTTGGGAATAACCCGCATTAATGCTATATCTTCATTACACTGGTGGGAAGCACCATCTTCACCTACCGAAATTCCCGCATGGGTTGCCCCGATTTTGACATTAAGGCTCGGATAAGCAATACTGTTGCGAATAATCTCAAACGCACGCCCCGCCGCAAACATAGCGAAGCTGGAAGCGAACACGAGTCTTCCGGTTGAAGCCAGACCCGCAGCAACCCCCATCATATTCCCCTCTTGAATCCCGCAATTAAAGAAACTTTCCGGATGTGCTTTAGCGAACATTCCTGTTTTAGTAGCCGCAGCCAAATCTGCATCAAGCACCACCAAATCGGGACGGATTTTGCACAACTCAATCAAACCTTCGCCGTAACCATCCCTCGTGGCTTTTCTCACGACTTCACTCATTTCTGTTCTCCTCCTTGTTCCTGCAACATACTCAGTTGAGCCTGCAATTCCGCCATCGCAATATCATACTGCTCCCGATTCGGTGCCGCTCCATGCCATGATGCTTGATTCTCCATAAAAGAAACGCCTTTACCCTTCACGCTTTTCTGAATGATTACCGTAGGCTTATCGGCAACAACGGGAGACTTGAACGCTTTTTCAATCTGCTCAAAATCATGTCCGTCAATACAGATAACATTCCACCCGAACGCCTTGAACTTCTCGTCAATCGGATACGGCGACATCACATCGGAAATATTTCCGTCAATTTGCAATCCGTTATTATCGACAAGGGCAACCAAATTATCCAACTTGTAATGCGAGGCGAACATCGCCGCTTCCCACACCTGACCTTCTTGAATCTCCCCGTCACCGAGTATGGTGTAAACCTTATAAACAGAATCAGAAAGCTTCCCTGCCAACGCCATGCCGCAAGCGGCGGAAATCCCCTGCCCCAGTGAACCTGTGCTGAAATCCACACCCGGGGTTTTCCCCATGACCGGGTGTCCCTGCAATCTCGAACCGATTTTTCGCAGGGTCTGCAATTCTTCCTCCGGGAAAAATCTCCTTTGCGCCAATGCCGCATACAAAGCAGGTGCATTATGCCCTTTCGACAAGACAACCCTGTCACGTTCCGCGTTGTCGGGTTCATCGGGGTTGACGTTCAAATGCGACATATACAAATAAGTCAACGTATCGGCTAATCCGAGCGAACCGCCCGGGTGCCCCGACTTAGCGTTATACGTCCCCTCGATAATCCCGATTCTGACTTTGCAGGCTGTAATCTGTAATTCGTTCTTCTTTAGTGAATCCATTTCAATACTCCTTATAATTTTTGAACAGTTCCATAGCCGAGCTACTCAGAAGCCGTTCTCAATGATGAAACAATCTAATCCCCGTAAAACACATCGCTATTCCGTATTTATCGCAGACTTCTATAACGTTATCATCTCTAATCGAACCACCGGGTTGGGCTATATAAGTCACCCCGCTCTTCTGCGCCCTCTCGATATTGTCGCCGAAAGGGAAAAACGCATCCGAACCTACCGAAATCCCGCTCATGGTATCAAGCCAAGAACGCTTTTCGTTTTCGGTGAACGGTTCGGGCTTTTCGGTGAACAGTGATAGTGTTGTCTTGGATAATTCAGTGAACGAAACGTACTCATCTATTGCGTTATCCTTGTCCGCAGGTTTCAGTTCGTCTTTAAACGGAAGTTTCGCCACCTTCTCGTGACGGCGCAAGAACCAGTTATCGGCTTTATTCCCCGCTAATCGGGTACAGTGGATTCTCGACTGTTGGCCCGCCCCCACTCCGATAATCTGTCCGTCATAGGCATATGCCACCGAATTTGATTGTGTGTACTTCAGCGTAATCAAGGCGATAAGCAAATCCGTTTTGGCAGAATCGGGGATTTCCTTGTTCAAAGTCACGATGTTAGAAACGTCGTCAAACAACGATTTATCAATTTTAAGCTCGTTCCTGCCCTGCTCAAAACTAATCCCGAAAATCTGTCTGCGTTCGATTTCATCCGGGACGTAATCCGGCGAAATCTTGATTACATTATAATTGCCTTTACGTTTCGAGCGCAGAATTTCCAATGCCTCCGAATCATAATCGTAAGCAATTACCCCATCCGAAACCAACGGCTTAATTAAATCGGCAGTGGCTACATCACACTTACCCGAAAGGCAGACGAAATCCCCGTAACTCGAAACCCTGTCTGCATTTCGCGCTTTCTCGTAGGCTTCCGCTAAAGTTTTCCCCACCGCCGCCCCCGCCGGCGAAACGTGCTTAAATGATGCCGCCGCAAGAAGCCCGGTAGCTTGTGTCAACTCTCTCACCAACTGAATTCCGTTTAAGGCATCCATGAAGTTAATGTATCCGGGGTTTCCGCTTAAGATTTCCAACGGCAATTCTCCGCCATTCTCCATGAAAATACGCGACGGCTTCTGGTTAGGATTACATCCGTATTTCAATTGCAATTCTTTCATTTCTTACGATTCCTTTTCTTGAGTTTTTTCCGGTTTGATTTCTTCTTTGATTTCTTCTTTAGCTTTTGCCTTGACTTCCGGCATGACTTCTTCTTTAGATTCTGCTTTGACTTCCGGCATGATTTCTGCTTTAGGTTCTTCTTTGATTTCCGGCATGATTTCTGCTTTGGGTTCTGCTTTAATTTCCGGTTTCTTGGGTTCAAGCCTGGATTTAATGTTCTTGTTAATGATTCTGCTCTCGTATTCGCCGTCTACTATATTCACGAACCGTACAAAAAGTGAAACCTTGTTTTCTTCATTGAGCGAATTCCAGATTGTATTCGTGAAGACATCAATGCTATCATCAATCAAGACCGGTACAGGTTCTCCCTCAAAACTGGGGAGCTTCACGCTGTCGTTGCCGTAGGTGTGGATAAAATGCCCAATCCCCGAACCCGGCATCGCATACGAATACAAAAACCGTCTGCAAGAAGCCGTGTTAGCTTCAGCCGATTTAACAATCGACATAGAATAATCCAACCCTCCTCTTCCGCGGAAATTCATAACAGCTGAAATTCTCGGAGTATAGTAAGGCGCATCGGGTTCGAACTCCAAAAACTGCAACGTCTGCCCGAAGGTCAATTGATTACCCATCAATTTCGCAATTTCATCGGTCTGATTACCATTCGTGACAATAATCGAATCTCCCCAGACTTTTACCGGAGTGTAGATAATCAAACTGGGGTCGGTTAACATACTCTCGTCGAACGCTTCGGTTCGAACATCCCAACCGTGAACCCCGCTTTGAGTAAATATACGATTACGTGAATTATCGCTTCTGCCCATGATGAAGTACGCAATAACCGCCTTCTGCCCGGAAGGCGAACGTCCCATAATTATTCCTCGACCGGGATATGGGTTTGATTCCAGCACATCGCTGATTTTTCTGATTTTCATACTAAACAATCTCCTTTAAATATAAGTTTATAAATTTTATTGAAAGTAAGGGGATAATATCCCGACGTTTGCGTCGGCTCTCTCGCCCGTAGGATGAGGGGTGCAGGGCTTGCCCTGCGGTGTTTCCTTACATTTTCCGAGTTTTTTATGATTCAATCAATAACTTGACCGCTTTAGGAAGTAATTCCCGTTCAGCTTGCATAACACGCTCTTGAAGGGTTTCCGGGGTATCGCCTTCAAGCACCTCTACGGATTTCTGCAGAACAATCGGACCGCCATCACAAACATCGGTGACGAAATGCACCGTTGCCCCCGAAAGCTTCACTCCCCGCTCAAGGGCTGCTTTATGAACCTTGATTCCGTAAAATCCCTCGCCGCAAAACGACGGAATCAACGACGGGTGAACGTTGAGCATGGCGTTCGGATATGCCCTGCACACACAATCATCGAGAATAACCAGGAATCCGGCATAAACGACTAAATCTATACCGTTATTTTCGAGAAGGTTCAGCAAAACCTCGCTGAACTCCCTCCTGCCGTTTTCGCGCAACTTATACTCCGCCCACTCAACGACTTCTGTCTTAATTCCGTTTTCTTCCGCGCGAACCAACGCATATGCCTCTCTCTTCGAGGAAATCACGAGACTTACGAGGATTCCCTCATCGATTAATGCCTGCAAATTCGTACCCCCGCCCGAGACAAGCACGGCTATTTTCTTATTACCGCTCATACAACCGCCACTCTCGGACTTTCCGGCGACTGCATCTGAACGACTTTACCTATGCAGTATGACTCTATGCCGTTTCGTGCCAGAATCTCAATCGCCCTTCCCGCATCTTCGAAACCCACCACCGTCACCATGCCGATTCCCATATTAAACGTACCGTACATATCATTCTCGGAGATTCCGCCCTGCTCTGCGATATGTCCGAAAATCGGCGGGACTTTGTAAAAATCCTTGACAATTTCAGCGGCTAACCCATCGGGAAGACAACGCGGTATATTCTCATAGAATCCCCCGCCGGTTATATGCGCAATTCCTTTAACAGTCATCTGTTCAAGCAGTGTGAGAATCGGCTTAACGTAAATTGCGGTAGGAGTGAGCAGTTCTTCACCCAAAGACCGGTCAAGGCAGGGGACTTTTTCGTTCAATATTTTTTCCTGTTCTTGTCCGGACTCACCTATGCCGAAAACTTTCCGCACAAGCGAAAACCCGTTCGAATGTACCCCGCTCGATTTCAAGCCGATTATAACATCGCCGGGTTGAGACGTTGCCTTCACCAATTTCGGTCTATCGACAACCCCCACGCAAAATCCCGCTAAATCGTAATCGCCTTCCTGCATTGTACCCGGATGTTCAGCGGTTTCCCCGCCGATTAAAGCGCAACCCGCCGCGACACAACCATCGGCTATTCCATTTACTATAGAAGCGACTTTTTCGGGGATGTTCTTGTCGCAGCTTATATAATCGAGGAAAAACAACGGTTTCGCCCCGCAACAGATTATATCGTTAGCACACATCGCGACTAAATCAATTCCTACGGTATCATGCCGCCCGAGAATCTGGGCGAGTTTGAGTTTCGTTCCGACCCCGTCAGTCCCCGAAACAAAAACGGGTTCTTCCATACCTTTCAAATCGGGAATAAACAGTCCGCCGAACCCACCGATTCCTTCCGGGACACCGGGGATTCTCGTCCTCTCAACATGACTTTTCATCAATCGAACAGATTCGTACCCTGCGTTTACATCTACCCCTGCGGCTGTATAAGCATCATTACGCATTACAAACCCTCCTAATCTATTTTCAACTGAACATTCAGCTGAATTTTCTCATCAAATTTATCCGACGGAAGGGCTTCGGGGACTTCTATAGGATAGTTCCCGCTGAAACAGCCGTCACACAATCCACATTCAGCCTCCGGTGCTAATTTCGAAACGTGTTCAAGACTCAAATATCCCAACGAATCGGCATTAATCCACTCACAGACTTCGGCAAGACTCATTCTGCAAGCGATAAGTGACTCCCTGTCCTTTATATCGGTACCGAAATAACAAGGATGTACAAAAGGCGGAGATGATATTCTCACATGGACTTCCGATGCGCCGGCTTCCCTCAACAGTTCGACTATGATTCCGGTCGTCGTCCCTCTTACGATACTGTCATCTACGATTACAACCCGCTTCCCTTTAACCGATTCTGCCAGTGGATTCAGTTTTAGCTTGACTGCACTGACCCGGTCACTCTGGGTCTGCTGAATAAATGTTCTCCCTATATATTTGTTTTTGATGAATCCGATTCCGTAGGGAATCCCCGATTCCCTCGAATAACCCAAAGCCGCATCCAACCCCGAATCCGGAACACCGACCACGATATCGGCTTCAACCGGATGTTCCTGCGCCAAAAACATTCCCGCTCTCAGCCGTGCAGCATGAACCGATGCCCCTTCAAGAATACTATCGGGGCGTGCAACATAAATATATTCAAAAACACAGAGGTTTCCGCGCTTTTGTTGAGCGTCTTGCGAGTTCGGGCAATGCGTCGTAATGGAAGTTACCTCCTGTTCGCCGATTACCACGATTTCACCGGGAAGAATATCCCGAACAAAAGTCGCCCCTATGCTGTTAAGTGCGCAACTCTCACTCGCAACAACCCAACCCCTGTTCTCATCTTGCGAATCTCTGTCAGTCCCATCAGACTTAGCGGGAAGCCGTCCTATGCAAAGCGGACGAAACCCGTTAGGGTCGCGTGCGGCAATCAGCTTTTTCGCCGACATAATCACCACCGAATACGCCCCCTTGAGTTTGTGCATCGCCTGTTCGAGTGCTTTTTCAATGGATGGTTCGGTCAATCGCTGCTCGGTAACTGCATAAGCAATGGTTTCGGTGTCGCCGGTGGAATGATAAATTCCGCCCTTGAGTTCATACTCTTCACGGAGTTCTGCCCCGTTAATCAGATTCCCGTTGTAGGCAATCGACATCGGGCCCTTTATATGTCGCGCGACCAGCGGTTGCGTATTATGCGGAATAGCCTGTCCTTTAGGCGAATAACGCACGTGCGCCAACGCGATTTTTGTTCCGCTGCCGGAAGCCGCCGCCGAAAGCCGCTCCATCGTCCGGGGTTTGAAGTTATCGCCGACCAGCCCCAACGCCTTATGATACTCGAACACGCCGGAATCGTTCACGACGATTCCGCAACTGTCCTGACCCCGATGCTGTAAAGCGTAGAGAGCCTTGTAACAGCAATCCACCACGCTTATCTCAGAAGAATCCGCATACGAGTATATACCGAACACGCCACATTCGTCGTTCGGTTTGTCGTAATCTATACTGTAAGAGTCATGTCCTGCATTAGTTCCCGTGCAGGTCGGTTCGTAATTATTATAATTCATGAATACAGTTTACACGATTTTACTTTTTTTTTCAAGAGGGATTCCGTAAATATTTCATAAAATAATTTTTGTTTTAAAATTTTTTAAAAACAGTTGCGTTTCAAAGAGCTTCGTGTTATAATTAGCATAATTGGATTACTTATTATTTTTTTAGTCGGAGGTAGCTCATACTTATGCTGATAAACTTGAAATGCCCGAACTGTCAAGGGGCAGCCGATGTTGATGACTCGAAGGAATCAGCCACCTGCAAATTCTGCGGTTCCAAGATTTTAATTGCGTCTCATTTACCGGGAGGGAATTCCGGGGCGAATCAGACGCCGGTCAATGTATACGTACAGCAAGGGAAGAAGTCGGTAATCCAAGGCTGTATAATAATGCTCGTAATTTTTGCGGTCGTGATAATCACGATGGGGATTCTTGCCGTCGTTTTAAACAAAGATGATGAAGATTCCAATCCAATTTCGGAGAAAAACGGCGAAATCACCACAAAATCGGGTGAGCCGGTTATCAATTCCGAAAATTTCATAAGTGCGGCAAGCAAAATGGGATATACTATGATAATCGAAGAAGATTACGACGGATTCAACACCTACTGGGCAGGTGCGCATAAATTCGCCGAAGGGGTAATCGAGAAAGAAGGCAACGAGATTTACGTAATCGACTACACCAAAGACGCGACAATCCACAACTCTAAGATTGAATATCTGCTGTACGTAGACAAAGTCAAAGAAATGGGCGGCATTTCCAACTCAGAATCCGGAAGCGGCTACGAATATCAAGTCAACAGCAGCGAAACCCGCTTCGGAATCGCATATCGAATCGGCGACGTAAACCTCTACGTAGTCGCCGACGCAGAATACAAAGACGAAATTCTCGCCTTCTTCGATGCTATCGGTTTTGGTGTCAAAATCTAATTTCGGGAGTCAAAATGGGGTGTTTTCGCCTTGTTTTTGTGCAAATTGCACAAAAACAAGGCTGAAATTTAGTCAAATATGTAGAAAATGATTAAAATCCTTGCAATCTATTTCTAATTATGGTATAATTAACCTTAAAGAAAACAGCACGGCTGAAAATACTCCGAAAAGGAACAAGAGCTAATGATGAGAGAAGAGTACAAAATCCCGTTGCACCTTTATAAGGAAGGCGAATTACTGAGAGGGTATGAGTTTTTCGGGTCGCATTTTGAAATCCAAGGTTCTGTCACGGGTTACGTTTTCCGGGTTTGGGCACCCCGTGCGAAAAGCGTGAGCGTTGTCGGTGACTTCAACAACTGGGACGAAGCGGTTAACCCGATGACTCAAATCGAGTTAAGCGGAATCTGGGAGGCTTTCGTACCGGGACTTAAACAGTACGACGCGTACAAGTATTCGATTATCGGGGCTACCGGCAAAAAAGTACTCAAAGCCGACCCGTACGGTTATCACATGGAAACCCGACCTGACACCGCTTCAAAAATCTACGACATTTCCGGGTACGAATGGAAAGACAAATCCTGGCGCGAAAAAGTCGCACAGGCGAACGTCTATCGTTCCCCTATGAGTATATACGAGGTTCATCTGGGTTCGTGGAGCAAGAACACCGGTGGGCTTTTCAATTACATGGAGCTTGCGGGGGCTTTGATTCCCTACGTCAAGAAGATGGGGTACACCCACATCGAAATTATGCCGATTGCCGAGTTTCCGTATGACGGCTCGTGGGGGTACCAGGGAATCGGATACTACGCTCCGACTTCAAGGTACGGAACACCACACGATTTCATGCAGTTCATAGATTACTGCCACTGCCACGACATCGGGGTTATTTTAGACTGGGTTCCCGCACATTTCCCTAAAGATGAATCGGGGCTGTATAAATTCGACGGGGAATGTTGTTATGAGTATTCCGACCCGCTGAAAAAAGAACATCACAGTTGGGGAACACGGGTTTTTGACTGGGGCAAAGGCGAAGTTCAATCGTTTTTGATTTCGAATGCCTATTATTGGATTAACGAATATCACATCGACGGATTGCGGGTTGATGCGGTTGCCTCCATGCTTTATCTTGACTATGACAGGAAGGAATGGCGGCCCAACAAATCCGGCGGAAACCAGAACATCGAGGCGATTGCGTTTTTGCAAAAACTCAATGCCGGTCTGTTTAAAGAGTTCCCGAACATTCTGATGATTGCGGAAGAATCCACTGCGTGGCCCATGGTCACGAAACCTGCCGACATCGGCGGGCTTGGATTCAACTTCAAATGGAACATGGGTTGGATGAACGATATGCTCAGCTATATGTCGTTAAGCCCGGAATTCCGACACGATTTTCACGGGATGTTGACGTTTTCATTCCACTACGCTTTCGCGGAAAATTACATTCTTCCGATTTCACACGATGAAGTCGTGCACGGAAAATGCTCGATGTTGGACAAGATGAGCGGGCCGCGGGATAAACGTTTCGCATCTTTCAGGACTTTTTTGGCATACATGACCGCCCACCCCGGTAAAAAACTAATGTTCATGGGGCAGGAATTTGCTCAATATAAAGAGTGGGATTACCAGTCGGGACTGGACTGGGACGTTCTTCGTCACGATGAACACGGAAAAATCCACGGATTCGTCCGTGAATTGAACAATTTTTACTTGAAATCAAGCGAGTTGTGGGAAAACGAAAGCGACTGGAGCGGATTCAAGTGGATTGTCCCGGACGATAACATGAATTCGGTTATCGTATTCCGGCGTATTAATTCCGACGGTGACGAATTCATCGTTGTCTGTAACTTCCAACCGAGGGAACACGCGGAATATAAGTTCGGCGTGCCTTACGCGGGCGAGTATGAGGAGATTTTCACCACCGACGATGTCGAATTCGGAGGAAGCGGTCTGTTGAACAGCGACCTTGTTGCCGTTGCCGAACCAAATCAAATGCACGGCGAACCCTTTTCATTAAGCGTAAAAATCGCACCTATGTCGGCGTTTTTCTTGAGACCGCTTAATCGCCAAAAGAAAAACGAAAATGTCGGCGGCTCTGCCGACGAGCAGTCCGCTTGACAAACAAAAAGCCAAAAGAAGAGCGGAGGTGTCGGCGGCTCTGCCGACGAGCAGTCCGCTTGACAAGCAAGAAAGCCAAAAGAAGAGCGACCCGAACCAAAAACTACAAGTGATAAAGATTCAAAATAAGCAAACACTGATTATACTCAATAATTCGTTTGGAGGAAAACATGAAACACGTAAAAAAAGAATGTGTGGCGATGATTCTGGCGGGGGGGCAAG
>WRKZ01000030.1 GCA_009777835.1 Oscillospiraceae bacterium
TAATATGGATGCCGCCGCACTGATGGGGAGAATCATACAGGAAGCATCCCAAGCTACGGCGAACGATTTCTGCTTCGGCGCGGCGAAAATCGTAGTGTTCTGCAACGCGGTAGAAGATAACCCGTTCATGGCGGGGGCGTTCCACGGAATCGGCGAACCCGACTGTGTAATCAATGTCGGGGTGAGCGGGCCGGGGGTGGTTCGCAGTGCGATTTCCAAACCCGAAATGCAGGATGCCGACATCGGGCAAATCGCCGAGACAATCAAGAGAACAGCATTCAAAATCACCCGAATGGGTCAATTAGTAGGTACACAAGCGGCGAAAGCCTTGGGTGTACCTTTCGGGATTGTTGATTTGTCTCTCGCACCGACCCCTGCTGTAGGGGATTCGGTGGCGCATATTCTTGAGGAAATGGGTCTCGAAAAATGCGGCGCATACGGAACTACAGCGGCTTTAGCCCTACTCAACGATGCGGTGAAGAAGGGCGGCGTAATGGCTTCATCGAGCGTGGGGGGACTGTCGGGTGCATTTATTCCCGTATCGGAGGATGCGGGCATGATTGATGCGGTCAAGGCAGGCGCATTAACCCTCGAAAAACTCGAAGCGATGACGGCGGTCTGTTCGGTTGGTTTAGACATGGTGGTGGTTCCGGGGGACACCCCTGTCGATGTGATTTCGGCAATAATCGCCGACCAAGCCGCAATAGGAATGATTAACGGCAAAACCACCGCCGTGAGAATAATCCCGGCAATCGGCAAGAAAGAAGGCGAAGTCCTCGAATTCGGCGGATTGTTCGGTTCGGGGCCGGTCATGCCTGTAAACGGATTTTCACCAAGCAGATTCATAGCGCGCGGCGGGCGAATTCCCGCACCTTTGCAGAGTTTGAGGAATTAAAAAGGATTAATCGAGTTTTTGAAAGAAAGGAAACACTTAATGGAAACTCCGACAAGAAGTCATCAATTAACCGAAGGGGTGGAACGTACCCCTCATCGGGCATTGCTTAAATCACTGGGAATAACCGATTCCGAGATGAAAAAGCCGTTCGTTGCCGTAATCAATGCGGCGAGCGACTATGTCCCCGGACACACCCACCTCCACCAAATCTCGAAGGCGGTCAAAGACGGGATTCGAAATGCGGGGGGAGTGCCGTTTGAATTTTTCACAATCGGTGTATGCGACGGACTTGCCATGAATCACAAGGGTATGCGCTACTCACTTGCATCGCGGGAGTTGATTGCCGACTCAATCGAAATCATGCTTACCGCTCACCCTTTGGACGCAGCGGTATTTATTCCCAATTGTGATAAAATCGTCCCCGGTATGTTGATGGCGGCGGCGCGGTTAAATCTGCCGTCGGTATTCGTCAGCGGCGGACCTATGCTTGCAGGAAAAGTCGGCGGTAAACGGGTCAACCTGTCAGAGACGTTTGAAGCAGTGGGAAAATTCCACGGCGGAAACTTAAACGCAGGGCAAATCAAAGACTTCGAGAACAATGCCTGCCCTACCTGCGGTTCATGCGCGGGAATGTATACGGCAAATTCCATGAACTGCTTGACCGAAGCGTTGGGAATGTCCCTCCCCGGTAACGGAACCGAACCGGCGGTAACTTCGGCGCGGTTAAGACTGGCAAAAGAAACCGGCGAACACATCATGCAAATACTCGAAAACAAAATCAAACCATCGAATGTTATGACACAAGCGAACTTCCACAACGCTTTAGCCGTTGATATGGCGATTGGTGCATCCTCCAACACGATTTTGCACATTCTCGCCATTGCGAATGAAGCGAAAGTTCCGCTCACCCTCGATGATATTGCCGAAATCAGCGAAAAAATCCCGCAGTTGTGCAAACTGAATCCGGCGAGTGAGGTTTTCATAGAAGACCTGAACGCAGTCGGCGGGATTCAAGCGGTCATGTGCGAGCTTTCTAAAGAAAATTTAATTGATATATCGGCAAAAACCGTTTCGGGAACGCAGGAAGAGCGGATTAAAAAAGCAACGTATTCCGACGGTGAAGTCATTCGTAAAATAGACAATCCATTCCGTAAAACCGGGGGACTCGCCATTCTTAAGGGAAATTTAGCCGAAAAAGGTGCGGTAGTCAAGCGCGGGGCGGTCGCCGAGAATATGCTGGTATTCAAAGGACAAGCCAGGGTTTTCGACGGGGAACAGGCGGCGGTTGACTCTATACTTTCGGGAGAAATCAACGCAGGTACTGTAGTGGTAATCCGATACGAAGGCCCGAAGGGCGGCCCGGGAATGCCCGAAATGCTTGCGCCGACGGCGGCGATAGCAGGAATGGGACTCGACGGGGAGGTCGCACTAATCACCGACGGCAGATTTTCCGGGGCAAGCCGCGGGGTGTCGGTCGGGCATATCTCGCCCGAAGCGGCGGCAGACGGATTAATCGCATATGTACAAGACGGAGACGAGATTCTGATTGACATTACGTCAGGAAAACTGCAACTGCTTGTCGATGATTCGGCAATCGCCGAACGCAAAAAAAATCACGTCAAGAAAACGCGGGAAAACTACGGCGGATATCTTGAACGTTATGCGAAAATGGTAACTTCTTCTCATACAGGGGCGGTTTTTTCGATTAATAATGAATAAAATGCAGGAATCTTCCAAATCTTCAGGCAACAATAAGACGGAACATCTCCATCACGGGCATCGCGTAAGAAAGAAAGAACAGTTCCTGAAAAGCGGAATCGCACACCTTCCGGAGCATGAACCGCTGGAGTTTCTGCTGTATTACGCCATTCCCAGAGGAGATACCAACGCAATCGCACATCGACTAATCAAACGATTCGGAACGATTGCAGGGGTGGTAAACGCACCTTATGAAGAGCTTTTGACTGTAGAAGGGGTCGGAAACAATGCCGCCTCACTCATCTGTTTTGCAAAGATGTTTTCTCAACGGTATTTGCAAAGCCATGCGCAGTTAGAGCTGAAACGGCTGTTCAACTCGGATTCTCTCAAGGAATTCTGCAACAGCATTTTTGTGGGGACGATGGAAGAAGAATTCCATTGCCTGTACCTGAACGATAACTTGGACTTGCTTTCCCGAGAAAAAGTCTGTACGGGGAAACTCAACGAAGTCACCCTCCCGCTACGGAAAATCACTCGTTCTGTTTTCGAGACTAATTGCAGCAGACTGGTAATCACGCATAATCACCCCGCAGGAAGCTGTATTCCTTCACGTGTGGATATTGACTCTACCATTAAGATTCAAGATGTGTATTCGAAAATGGAGGTTGAGTTAATAGACCACATCATAGTCGGGCGGGATGGGACTACATCTATGCGAGAAAGTGGGTATATAGAGTGATGAGGTTAAAATGTTATCACGGCACTGATTTAAATAATGCCGAAAAAATCTTGAATAAAGGGTTTATCTGCAAAATTAACGAAGAGCATTGGCTCGGTAATGGAATTTATTTTTACTTTGACCATTCGTTAGCGCATTGGTGGACTTCTGACCCTACAAATAAATTTGGCGTAGAAATCAAACACCCGGCAATACTAGAATGTATGATTAATGTCGATGAAAACGAAGTGATTGATTTAAGAAAATTAGAGCATTATAAGAAATTTGCGGATGAATATAGAAGGGTGTTTTTTCCTTTGTATTTCAAGGAATTCGACGGAAAAATTGATGAATCGTCGAAAAAACTTCGTTGCACTTTCTGCGATTATATACACGATAAATTCAAGTGTAAAGCGATTGTCGGCACTTTCAATACAAGAGACCAACCCTATATTCCTAATTATGGATTTGGTTTTTCGGAGTTTAATATCCAGTATTTCGAAACCCAAATTTGTATATTCGAGCAATCTGCAATTAAAGACACAAAATTATGCAAAGAAAAAGAATCGAAAAGTTTTGAGGTAAGATTATGAAATGGGAAAGAAGAGAGGGCGTTACAACCGAAGACGCATTCAAACGTGCATGCGAAAGGAATGGAATAAAAATTCCTTCCGGAAATACTTCGGCTGAATCAAACAAAAACAATATATCCGGCGATGCACAAAAAAAAATAAAAGGTGACGACAAAATTCGTCAAGAAGTTCACGTCTAAACTCAAGCGTAGTTCTTCTTCGGTTTCTTAATTTTTTATGAATGAATTTAACCTAACCTCCCCTTTCGCCCCGACAGGCGACCAACCCGCCGCCATTCTTGATTTGGCGAACGGCATTCTTTCGGGCGAACGGGAACAAACCCTCATGGGAGTTACCGGTTCGGGTAAGACCTTCACCATGGCGAACATCATCGCTAAGGTCAATCGGCCTACGCTTGTGCTTGCCCATAACAAGATTCTGGCGGCTCAACTTTGCGGCGAATTCAAGGAGTTTTTCCCTAACAATGCCGTCGAATACTTCGTCAGCTACTACGACTACTACCAACCGGAAGCGTATATCCCCGGGACGGACACTTTTATCGAGAAAGACTCGGCGATTAACGATGAAATCGACCGTCTGCGACACTCGGCGACCTTCGCGCTTGCCGAACGTCGGGACGTGATTATCGTTGCCAGTGTCTCGTGTATATTTTCAATGGGCGGTGTGGAAGAATACCGCTCTAATGCTGTTTCATTGCGCAAAGGCATGGAAATCTCCCGCGACGACGTCATGCGGAAACTGGTGGCTATTCAATACCAGCGAAACGATGTAAATTTCATACGCAACAAGTTCCGTGTTCGCGGAGATGTGGTGGAAATCTTCCCGGCGGGAAACCCGGTTGAGCGCGCCGTTCGGGTCGAGTTTTTCGGGGACGAAATCGACAGAATATCAGAAATCGAAGTGGTAACGGGGAACACGGTATCACAAATGAGCCATGTCGTGATTTTCCCCGCAACCCACTACGTTATCGGGGATGAGCACCTCGAAAAAGCACTCCGCGAAATCGCCGAGGAAATGGAAGAACGAGTAGAGTACTTCGCTGCGAATCATAAACTGATTGAAGCGCAGAGAATCGCTCAACGCACCGCCTACGATATCGAAATGCTCCGCGAAATCGGGACTTGTAAAGGAGTGGAAAACTATTCGCGAATTTTATCGGGTCGCCCGCCGGGGAGTACGCCGATTACTCTTTTAGACCACTTCCCGGACGATTACCTGATGTTGGTAGACGAAAGCCACGTAACGCTCCCGCAGGTTCGCGGAATGTACGGTGGAGATGCGGCACGCAAGAAGAACCTCATCGACTATGGGTTCCGTTTACCGTCGGCTTACGACAATCGCCCCATGAATTTCGACGAGTTTTACGGAAAAATCAATCAGGTTATATTCGTGTCGGCGACCCCCTCGGCGTTCGAGAAAGAAAAATCCGCAAAAGTGGTTGAACAAGTGATTCGCCCGACGGGATTGCTCGATCCGAAAATCACCGTTAAACCGGTGGAGGGTCAGATTGAAGACCTGATTTCCGAAATCAACAAGCGAACCGCACGAGAACCTAAAGAGCGTGTCCTGATTACCACCCTCACGAAAAAAATGGCGGAAGATTTGACTGCATACTTCGAAAAACTCGAAATCAAAGTCCGTTATATGCACCACGACATTGATACGATGGAGCGTATGGAAATCATTCGCGACTTGCGGTTAGGTGAATTCGATGTACTGGTGGGAATCAATCTGCTTCGTGAAGGACTCGACCTCCCGGAAGTATCGCTGGTGGCTATTCTCGACGCAGACAAAGAGGGGTTCTTGAGGAGCGAAACCTCTCTCGTCCAAACAATCGGACGTGCGGCACGGAACGCCGACGGTGAAGTGATTATGTACGCCGATTCCGTAACCCGCTCAATGGAATCCGCTATCCGTGAGACCGAACGCCGCCGTGAAATCCAGGAGCAGTATAATCATGAAAACGGGATTGTTCCGCAGACGATTATCAAGCAAGTTCGTGATGTACTTGAAATCTCTCAAAAAGATGAAGGTAAATCCGGCGGAAGCCACAAGAAGAAATTGAAAAAGTCCGAAAAAGACGCACTGGTCAAAAAATACACCGCCCTTATGAAAGAGGCGGCAAAGATTCTCGACTTTGAAACAGCGGCTTATTATCGCGATATGATTTCAGATTTGCAAGTTTGAAACAAGAGCTGCCGAGCAGGGCAGCTTGACGAATTTGCCGAGATTTTTGCGACTTGAAAAAGCATTGTTATAAAAATGAGAATCATAAATCCCCCTAATTTATAATAGTATTATATTAATACGCAACGAAAGTCCGGTTCGGGCTTTCGTTGCGGAGTTATATACGATTATAAATTTTAGGGGGTTCTTTTACTTTGAAGAAACAAACTTACGAATTCAAGCTGTTTAAACTGCCATATGCGTTCAACGCACTCGAACCGCACATCGATGCACTGACTATGGAACTGCATCACGACCGCCATCTGAAAGCCTATACCGACAAACTCAATGCGGCATTGAAGCCTTTTCCGGAATATCATAATTGGACGCTGGAACGGCTTCTCTGCAATATCAACACCCTCCCGGTAAAACTCCGGAATGACGTTCGCAACAACGGCGGAGGGGTGTATAATCACATCTACTACTTTACCGGGCTTGCTCCTGTCGGAACCGACAATGCGGGACTGCCTTTCGGGGGGGCGTTAGGCGAAAAAATCGACCTGAACTTCGGCGGATGGGACAAATTCAAGGAACGCTTCAAAACCTCCGCGCTGGAAGTGTTCGGCTCGGGTTATCTCTGGCTTGTCGCCGACAGGCGCGGCCACCTCAAAATGTTACAGACAGCGAACCAGGATTCACCCATTACGAGGGGGTTCTGCCCGATTATCACAATCGATTTGTGGGAGCATGCCTACTACCTCAAACACTATAACGACCGTGCTTCTTACATCGATGACTGGTTCGCCGTTTTAAACAGCGATTTCGCCGAAACGAATTATGATTGTTGTATCGGATGATTTGTTTGTCACCCCGCACGACCGAAATATCGACGAACTCCCTCGGCGATTGCGCCGGCTATTCCGTTTTGATGAGCATCCGAAGCCATTGCCATCGCATCTTCGTAATTGGTGACGAATCCCAGTTCAACGAGGACAGATGGGAAATCCTGTGCAAGTGTCACCCAATAGTAGCTGTACTTCGCACCGCGATTGCGTAAAACCCGGTCGGCATAAACGTTATCGCGGAAGTACACGGCTACGTTTGATGAAATTTCCGAGGCGAGCGGTTGAGAAAACGGCGTGAAATACCACACTTCCGTGCCTTTTGCGTTTGCATTCCCGGTGATTGCATTACAGTGAAGCGCGATATACAAGTCGGCATTGTGGGCACGGGCGCGGTTGGGGCGTTCTCTTGAGGGTACGAATTCACTGTCGGTGGGAAGAATCACGGCGTTCGCCCCTAATGCGTTAAGTTGACTCTGCAATTTCCGTGCAACCGATATAACCACGTCATATTCCCGTACATGACCGATTGCACCGGGGTCGAATCCGGTTGCGGTAACACCATGACCGGGGTCGATTACAATGGTTTTCCCCGATAAAGAGGATGACATCACCGGGAAAGTCAGCATCAGTTCGCCTTCTGCGTTGTAATAAGCGTAGTTCCCGCCGTAAATGCCCCTACGCCTGAGTTCGAGGACTAGTCTGAACTTCGGAACACCCCCCACTGTGGGGGTTTCCC
This sequence comes from Oscillospiraceae bacterium, assembly GCA_009777835.1. GTDB lineage: Bacteria > Bacillota > Clostridia > Oscillospirales > Ruminococcaceae > Ruminiclostridium_E. The sequence goes on from WRKZ01000030.1 coordinate 7,652, forward strand.
ATTTTCCGGAAGAAAACACGTGATTATTCTCAAACGACGGCAGACTCGTCACGCTGGTCACGTTATCGAAATCAATATAAATGTGGGTTGCATTGAAATCGCTTACGTTATACTCGCCGTCCCATGCAGTCGTATAATTCAATCCCGCTGCGGTTACACTGAAACTCGAACGGTGGGTGAGGGAGATTCTGAAAAAAGAATTTCTGCCGGAAGTCCCGCCTGAAAGCATTTCGAGTGCGTTTTCCCCCAAGCAGCCCCCGTTTTCCCCCGCCGCCTCTTCGGCAGAAATCCGTCTGCCGTTTTCGGTGGTGTGATAATTTCCCGCCGTTGCACGGAAATAATCAATCGTCCCGGCAGGAAGTCGCGAATAAATCGGAACGCTAATCGCACCGGTGGTATTACCGGGGAGAACAGCGGTATTGTTATTCAAAGTCCGAACATAACGGACGGCTACATCGTTGCCGCGAATAGCACCGATTCGCCCGACAACCTCACCCGAGCCGGGATTGTCATCATCGATAATCGGCAGGTCAACCGGGGGCGGAGGTGGCGGAGGTTCGGGGAGAGCGGTCAACAAGACCGATGCACCGGTCGCATTTCGGACGTATCCGCTTAAATTTGCCGAAATGTTAATCGTACCCAGATTTTGGACTTGTCCCACCATTCCCGACGGAACAGTGATTCTCCCCACGAACGCAGCATAGGATGCGTTCAGTGCGGGGTCATCCAGATTATGCTCCTGCTGGGTCAGTCGAACGGTCTGCCCGCCGAGGGTTGCCGTAACAGTCGCACCGCGGTACGCGATTGCCCCGACCGTGATTATAGTCCCGCCCTCGACTTCAAGAATTTTGCCGTTGGCAATGGAATCATCAATTGAGTGGAGGGAAACCACCCGACGCTCAATCGAATAAGTAATGACCTTCCCTTTATGTTTGAGGGTGAAATAATTCATTCCGACGTTCAGCGGCTTTTCTATGTAGAAGTTGCCGGCTTCATTAAGAGTGATTTTCGCTTCATTCAAGAAAACATCGAAATTATCGTCATACGTCCCCTGGAAGACAGCAATCGAGTCATTCGTGGCGAAATTCACGTAGTTGGGGGAGTGCATGGTCAAGTCGTCGAAAAGGGTTTGTTCATTAATCTGGTCATTGAAGAACAATTTCAGCGTTTCGGTGGAATTTAAGCGGTTTTCTGCCAAATCCGGATGAGAATTGAAAACGCTTCCTTTATAAGCGGGGGTGTCTTTCGCGAGGGCGCGCTGCCGTAAGAGTTGGTCTTCTCCGTTCCACCCCGGCCCGGAATCACCCCTGCCGATTTTCTGGTTATGGTGATTTATGTACATCGGTACATCGTTTTCACTGCAGATTGCCCCCCAGTGCTCGGCGAATTCCTTGAACGGCAAATCCACCGCAGAAGTTGTCAGCGAATCACGGGCATTGAGCAATGCGAAATCCGCATAGCCCGAAGCGATAAATCCGCCCAAATCAGCGAATCCGTTCGAGTGTCCGATATGAGAGAAATCGTTCAGCATAATCCCCACGGGAATACTGTTATCGCTCATTCGAATAATCTCGGCGGCGGTCTTGAAAAAACTCTCGGTAGAATCATACAGCCAATTATCATAGCCGATTCCCGCACCGTAACCCATGTAACTCTTGAAGCTGTCACCGTCCCTCACCGAATAGTAATTATCGAGGATTATTCCGTCGCAGGGGTATTTCAGCGTGAATTTATGCACTTCGGTAATCAGCGAGTTAAGCGATACCCGCAGACTCTCACAATCGCTGTTGTACAACACGGTATTTATATCGAACGTGAGGAACACGTTGAACCCGCGTTTCCGTGCGGATTCCACAGCAAGCGCGAGGTAATCGTCACCGCCGGATTTACTCTTATTCATATCGGTATTGTAAAAGATGTTCTCACTGTCCGATGTTTGAATAATCACTGTATTCATGCCGAGCGAGGCGAGATAATCAAACGTTTCTTCCGGAATTGCCCCGATTTCTCCGTCTTGCCCGTTAGAATCAAACCGCAGAAACGCCCCCCGCATATTTCCGGGAAGGTAGTAGTCTCGTTCATGTTCCTGTTCGTTTGTGAAATTCGAGTCGTTTTCGTCGGTTTCGACGGCGTTTTCGGCGAATCCGGTCATAATCGGACAGGTTGCGACAAAAATTACCGTCAGTATAATCGAGAGTGCTTTTTTCACTTTTATAACCATTTCCTTTCTGCACACAAAAGTGCAATGAATATTTGCAATGAATATTAAATGAATATAAGCTTCATTACAGAATCGGCTTAAACGCCTCGATTTCATCGCGAATTGCGTTATTCACGTGGGCGGGACTGAACAGATAATTATAACTGTAGAAAATCACGCCGCCGTAACTCGCCAGTTTCCGTGCTTCGCTGATTTGACGTTTCAGAATCTGCTTTTCCTCGACCCATTCGTTACGGCCGTCACCCGCCCACGCATCTTCCGCACCGACTTTATAGACAGCAAGCCCGAAAATCAGCTTCATACGAGAATCCCCCGCCATTTCCTGCCAACGCGCTATACATTCCGGATACGGTTGTGAATCGTGATTGAATCCGTAATAAAATTGCGGCGCGATATAATCGGCATATTTAGGTTCGGCACTGCGACACCACATCTCGACATCGGCATACAGTTTATCCGAATTGTTTTCAATGCTCCCCTGCGGGCTTATTCCGAACAAAGCATCGGGGTTCCCGCGTTTCGTCGCCGAATACAACTTCGCCACCATGTTATTGCAATTGAATTTCCGAAAACTCTCGAGCGTGGAAAACGACGATTCTGCAAACGCACCCTCATCGAAACTTGCCGCCGTAGTCGGATAGAAATAATCGTCGATGTGGATTCCGTCTACGTTGTATTTCGCAGTGATTTCCGCTGCCCCGTCGGCGATTAATTCGACGACCTCGTCATAAGCGGGATTGAGAAACCAATTCCCGTTGTATTCGACCACCTGCGGGGAATTCGCCGCATACCACCGCCCGATTAAATACTCTTCTGTGACCTTCGACTTGTCCGTACCCGCCTGGATTCGCATAGGGTTAATCCAGCCCTGGAACGAAATCTCACGCTTATGCGATTCCTCCAGCATAACCTTCAACGGGTCAAAATCCGGTGTTTTGCCGAGGGTTCCGGTAACATACTTCGACCAGGGATATAAATCAGACTCATACAAAGCATCCCCGAAAGGTCGCAGATGAACATACACGGTATTTATGCCCAGTGTTCGGCAGTTGTCGAGCATTTCGGCATAACTCTTCCTGAATTGCGCCTCACTCTTCCCCGTAAGAATCGATGAAAGTTCAATGTAAGAAATCCAGACCCCGATTACTTCCTCATAATTAAGAGTCACGTAAAATCCGGGATTGGTTTCACTTTCTTCAAAATTTGTCGTTATTTCACCCGAGCCCCCCGGAACCGTATACTCAGCAAGACCCTTGTAATTATCGGCATTTTCGAGTGCGGTAGCGTCTTCCGTGCCGAAATTTCCGTTTGAGTGATTTTTGCAAGCGGAAAGTAAAATCGGCATTATTACCAAAATTAAGATGATTCTTTTGTGCATATTTACCAAAGAATCTCTCAGATTTCTGTTCATAGATACCCTCCTATACGAAAATTCGCTCGAATTTCGCATTAATTTTACTTAGACCTTACGTTGGATTAAAATGGATTTCGCTATATTAACGCTATTCTAGCACGTTTTCGGCGATTTGTCAATTATTTTAGTCAAAATTAACAAAAGGGTATTGACAACAGCGGTAGAGGTATGTTATAATTCAATGTATAGCACTAAAAATCAGGACTTCCGAGGGAGTATTGATTAAGAAGAGATAAGAGAAATTTAGAAGGCTTTACAAAATTCAAGCTGATTTTCGAGAGAAATAAGCTTGAATGACAGCTCACGCCGAGCAGATGAGCTTGACAGGCTTATTCCTTCATATTCATAGAGACTTTGTGTCTCGAGAGGCTTTGTGTCTCGGAAAGGTATTGTTATAATGGCGTTAACTCTTGCGGAGAAAGTAATCAACTCACATATAACCGAAGGCGAACCGGTTAAAGGCAATGCGGTCGCTTTGAAAATCGACCAAACCCTTACTCAAGATGCGACCGGGACGATGGCGTATCTGCAGTTCGAGACTATGGGGGTTGCGCGGGTCAAGACCGAACGTTCGGTGGCTTATATAGACCACAACACGTTGCAGTCGGGATTTGAGAATGCCGATGACCATCGGTACATAGGCAGTGTCGCAAAGAAATACGGGATTTATTTCTCGCGGCCGGGCAACGGAATCTGTCATCAAGTGCATCTGGAGCGTTTCGGCAAACCCGGGAAGACTCTGATTGGCTCGGACTCCCATACACCTACCGGAGGCGGAATCGGGATGCTCGCAATCGGTGCGGGCGGACTGGACGTTGCCGTCGCGATGGCGGGCGGGGCATACCACATCACTTATCCCGAAATCGTGGGGGTGAAACTCACCGGTAAACTGACGGATTGGGTTTCGGCTAAAGACGTGATTTTAAAAATTTTGCAAGAACTCAGCGTAAAAGGCGGGGTCGGCAAGGTTATAGAATACTTCGGGGAGGGGGTTGAAAACCTTTCTGTTCCCGAACGTGCTACCATTACCAACATGGGTGCGGAACTCGGTGCGACAACTTCGATTTTCCCGTCTGATGAAGTTACACGGCAATTCCTCAAGGCGCAAGGTCGGGAAGAAGATTATATCGCACTTTGTGCGGACGATAATGCCGAATACAGTCGCGTGCTTGAAATCAACCTTTCGGAATTAGAACCGTTGGCGGCTTGCCCGCACAGTCCGGATAATATCAAGACGGTGTCGGCACTTGCGTCAATGCCTGTTAATCAAGTTTGTATCGGTTCTTGCACCAACGGTTCATTGTTGGATTTGTTAAAAGTCGCGCAGATTCTCAAAGGCAAGACCGTGCATGAATCGGTGGATTTATCGATTGCACCGGGGAGTAAACAGGTGTTCAATATGCTCGCCGAATGTGGGGCGTTAAGCGTTCTGATTTCAGCCGGCGCAAGGATTCTTGAGTGTACCTGCGGCCCGTGTATCGGAATGGGGCAGTCCCCTATTTCCGGGGGGGTATCACTTCGGACTTTTAATCGAAACTTCCTCGGACGCAGCGGCACTAAAGATGCCCAAGTCTATCTGGTTTCGCCCGAAACAGCGGCGGCTTCGGCGATTACCGGTGTTTTCACCGATGTTCGTAATTTAGAGGGATTAGGGGCAATGCCGCCTTTCGAAATGCCCGAAAAGTTTGCGGTTAACGATAACATGATTACGCTTCCTGCAAGTGAAACGGAAGCCGGGGGTGTCGAAATTCTGCGGGGGCCGAATATCAAGCCGTTTCCGTCTAATTCACCATTAAACGATACCGTCACGGCAGAGGTTGTCCTGAAAGTCGGCGATAATATCACTACCGACCATATTATGCCCGCCGGTGCGAAAATATTACCGTTACGTTCAAATGTTCCCGCTATTTCTGAGTTTTGCTTCACTGTTGTTGACGAAGATTTCCCGGCAAGGGCGAAATCCGCCCGAGATTCTGAAAACGGCGGCGGAATTATAGTCGGCGGCGGAAATTACGGGCAGGGTTCATCTCGCGAACATGCGGCACTCGCCCCTGTATTTTTGGGGATTAAGGCAGTTCTTGTGAAATCTTTCGCACGGATTCATCGGCAAAACCTAGTCAATAACGGAATTCTGCCGTTGACATTCACCAATGAAAACGATTACGAAAAAATCAATCAAGGCGATGTGATTCGTTTGCCGTTCGCGAAGAAAGAGGTTGAATCGGGGGATGATATTACCGTTATAGTCGGCGAAAGCGAATTCAAGGTAAAAAGCGACTTGACTCCCCGCGAAAAAGATATGATTCTCGCAGGCGGATTGCTGAATATGTTTAAGTAGGGGAAAAGCGTGGAAAAGAATAAAGCTTATGAGGTAAGCAATGGGAGAGTTAATAGCGGAAATCCTCGCAAGTATAGCGGAAATCATCTGGGAAATCTTCCGCAACGGAAAAAAAGGCAGGAAAAAATCTAAAAAGAAAAAATCTAAAAAGAAGATAAAACTGAAAGCAGGAGAAAATAGAAGATATGGCAAAAATTCAAATGACTACCCCGCTCGTCGAGATGGACGGCGATGAAATGACCAGAATCATCTGGCAGTTAATCAAAGATGAACTCATCAGCCCTTTCGTGGATTTGAAAAGCGAATACTACGACCTGGGTCTCGAACACAGGGATGCAACCAACGACCAAGTTACGGTGGATTCGGCGGAAGCGACCAAGAAGTACGGGGTAGCAGTCAAATGTGCGACGATTACACCCAACGCTCAAAGAATGACCGAATACACGCTCAAAGAAATGTGGAAGTCTCCCAACGGTACTATCAGGGCGATTTTAGACGGAACTGTTTTCCGTGCGCCGATAATAGTCAAAGGGATTGAACCGCTTGTTCCCGGTTGGACGAAACCCATTACAATCGCACGTCACGCTTATGGGGATATGTACAGGAACACCGAACTGAAAATCGAACCGAATACTAAAGTTGAGCTGGTTGCGACCGATAATAATAATAATAATGTCGCTAAAATGCTTATTCACGATTTCGGCGATACCGCAGGAATCGTCCAGGGGATTCACAACACCGACAAGAGTATAGGGAGTTTCGCACGTTCGTGTTTCAACTATGCACTGGACACTAAACAAGATTTGTGGTTCGCGACAAAGGACACGATTTCTAAAACCTATGACCACCGATTCAAAGATATATACGAGGAAATCTACGAGAGCGAGTATAAATCAAAGTTTGACGGTGCGGGGATTGAATACTTCTACACGTTAATCGATGATGCAGTCGCAAGGGTAATGCGTTCGGACGGCGGATACATCTGGGCGTGCAAGAATTACGACGGCGATGTCATGTCGGATATGGTGGCGGCGGCGTTCGGGAGTTTGGGGATGATGACCTCAGTCCTGGTTTCGCCCGATGGTGCGTTTGAGTATGAAGCGGCACACGGAACAGTAACGCGGCATTACTACAAGCATCTGAAAGGCGAAGAAACGTCAACCAACTCAGTTGCGACTATATTTGCATGGACGGGCGGACTCAAAAAACGCGGCGAATTAGACCGGCTTCCTGAACTTTCGGCGTTTGCGGAAAAGCTCGAACAAGCCACCGTTGATACAATCGAAAGCGGGGTGATGACAGGGGATTTATACAGCATTTCGAGTTTGGGACAAAAGAAAAAGGTCAACACACAGGATTTCATCAAGGAAATCGCAAGCAGGGTTAAAGCTTAGTTAAAGCTTAAATGTAAGCCCTGTCGGTCTTGACAAGTGAATTGAACACAATAAACATTCGGAAATTTTAGGCAGACCGCCTATTATTCAAATACCAAAACTAAAATTTAAAGGAGAGAATCATGAAACGAAGGTTACTCGCAACCCTACTTACGATAGCAATGGTGCTATCATTGTTCTCAACGTCAGTCGTGACGGTGGGAGCAACGACAAATGACGGAACAAACAAAAATTTCCGTTGCGGCGACGTTGACGGAAATGACACAATCGGGATTTCAGACGTACTGGAAATCCTCAAGTACCTGGCAAAAATGACAAGCACAGTCACAGGCGACCCCAAAAGCTTTAAAGCAGGAAGGGTTATGGAAAATCGCGTTGAAGGTCAAGCACCTGCAATCGGTGACGTACTTGAAATCCTCAAGTACCTGGCAAAAATGAACAGCGTATTCGGAAACCCCTCCGCTAACTGGGCGGGAGGTCTCAACGCACCCGGACATTGCTACTGTGACTGGTGCGGCACCGAAACCAAAGACCCGCCAACTAACATCACGTCCAATCTCCCCGGTGGAACCGTAGATGAAGCGTACAACGGCTCGTTCTCGGCAGGCGGAAAACAGCCGATTTCCTGGGCTGTTTCAGGCGGAGCTTTACCGGGCGGATTAACGCTCAATTCCAACGGTACCGTTACGGGAACACCGACAACCGAAGGAACATTCAGCTTTACCGTTACGGCGACTAACGATGATGGCAGTCTCACCAGCGGATGGGCTTCAATCACGATTGGCCCTAAATCAGACAACGGCATCCCCCCATCGAACATCACATCTAACCTTTCCGACGGAACGGTTGGTGAAGCCTATCCCGGCGGTTCGTTCTCCGCAGTGGGAAGCACACCCATGACCTGGGCACTCCACAGTGGAGCCCTCCCCGGCGGATTAACGCTCAACTCCAACGGAACAATCAGCGGAACGCCAAATGCGGCGGGAACGTTCAGCTTCCAGGTGAGAGCTACGAATGCTTATGGTGAAGCAATAAGCTCAACCGTAAGCATCACAATCAATCCGGCGGTGACTCAAGCGACCACTACCACGACTCAAGCAACCACCACCACGACTCAGGCATCAAACCCGGGTACAGACCCGACAGACCCGACAAACCCGACAAACCCGACAGACCCGACAGACCCGACAAACCCGACAAGCCCGACAGACCCGACAACTACTACTTCCGAAACAACCACTTCAGCGACTACTACTACTTCCGAAACAACCACTTCAGCGTCTACTACAACGTCGATGACTACAACTTCGACCTCCCAAAGCGAAGGAGAAGTTCCGCGGCCGCAATTCCTTGACGTTCAAGGAAACAACTTCGCCGCAGGGTTCATCAACGGAGATACGTTTGTTCAGGTTGTACCGCATCCCAGCAGCCCGACCAATACAATCGTGTATATCACCGTTTCTTCGGCTAGGGCTAACGAAAACGGAACTGTTATCAGCTCCTCCGACCCGTACAGAATGAACACCAACACAGGACTCTCTAACTTCGGCCACGCACGTCTGCAAAGACATGACGGCGGAATAAGCCCACTCCGGGTTGACAACAGAGGACTCCAACTTGAACCGCGTCAGCTCGACTCTCGCGCTGTTCCCGTTGTCCCGCAGACAAGCGGCGGTCAATCAATGGGTACTACCAGCGGTCACACTTCTACGATTCCCGCAGAGTACCACCACCTCACCACCATCAACCCGAACTCGCTCAGAGCGGTAAGAATCCGTCCGGGCGTTGATGCCTTCACCATCAGTGCTGTCGCTTACGACCCTGATACCGGCAGATACTCCGACGTGAGAACACGTACCTGGATTACCGCACGTGAAAACAATGCACCGAGTTGGGCAGACGGACAAAACCAAACCGGTTCATCTACCGGGGCGAGAACCTACTTCCACCAGGATATGCTTATCGTATCACTGTACTCCGATGCTGAACACATCTTCAGCCGTGAGACCGGTATTTTCAATGACGGTGTTGACAGAGATGAATGGAACACAAGATTCATCGCAATCAACTCCGCCGCAGGAAACAACGGAGTTACCGCTGCGGCAATCTCAGAAGCGAAGAACAGCCACTTGAGCCAGGGTATTTTCCCGCCGACTCTGCCGGCTAACTTCACCAGAAGAGGACGCATTGCTGCCGAACGTCCCGCTCACCTCGAAATTTTCAACCCTCAAGGCGAAAGACTTGTATCGCAGAGAGTGGGAATAAGAGTTAAAGGCGGTTGGTCACGCGGAACCTTCATTAACGAACAAAAAACCTTCGAAATCTACTGCAGAAACGGCTACGGTGACGCTTCGTACGTTAACTACCCGCTCTTCGGAATGAACTACCACGACGAATACGAAGGCAACCTCATGCAGAGATTCGAAAGATTCCGCGTACGTATGGGCGGTAACGACAGAGAACAAACCTACATGCGTGACGAACTTGCACAAGACTTAGCAAGACTGTCGGGTATGACAGTTCCGCAAATGCACCGACCCAGCGTAACCTATCTCAACGGTGCATACTACGGCTTGACCTGGATGCGTTCACCGAGAACAGAAAACCATTGGGAACGTCTCTACGGCGGTCGTGAAAACGGCTACGAAATCCTTGGCGCGAACGAACGCGGCCGTGCATTCTGCGGAAGACAAAGCTGCGGAAGAGCAATGCCGAGCGGTTCGAACAGCAGAACTCCTACAATCAACGGCGTAACAGGCACATTACAACAGTTGATGGATAAACCTGCCCCCGCACTCTGCGGCGATGTTGTCAGCGGTCAATCTACACCTTTGAAATGCGGAAGAAGCGACTGTGAAAACTACTGGCAGAGCTTTAACGAAGGCTGTACGGAAACCTCCTGTAAAGCACGCAGCGCATGGCAAGCAGTCGAAGCGGCGGCAACCGGCGGTGACAGAGACAATCCTACCGCTAACGTCTCGGCACTTGAAGCACTCGTCGATTTAGACCAAATGATGCAGTACTACGCACTCAACACCTGGGGCGCAAACGTTGACTGGCCTTCCAACAACGTAGAAATGTGGAGATACTTCCCGCGTCACGGTACCGCATCACCTTCTGTACGTTGCACAAACCCACAGACTTGTACAGTTGCTGATTGCGAAAGTAATGACCCGACACTCCACCCATACCTCCGTGACGGAAAATGGAGAATGGTCGTTGCCGACTTTGAGTTCGGTTTGGGATTATGGCAGAACGGCGCACCCGACAACAACGCAACTCATGAATCTGCAAACACCATTCACGCACTGATTCACAGAACCGGTGGCGGAACTCCTCTTCCGGGACACGACCCATATCAAGTCCCGACTATGACCGGCGACACGCAAGCAGGACAAGGGCGTATACACTTCAATGCGACCCGCGGAAACACCTTCATCATTGCAGGACTTATGAAAGATGAAGCAATGAGAGCAAAATACGCAAACGCAATGTTCGACTTGATTGAACACTCACACACTTCCGCTATGGCTAACACAGTTTACGGATACCTCGCATGGACTATCAGAGAAGAACACATCCGTATGCTCGGCGGTCAAGCAAGGGGCGGTTCAGGCGCACGCGACCAATGGGATTGGGACGGCGCATTAGCACGCACAAACTCCGACTATATCAGAATTTCCGAATTACCGAGGGGCGGTGGCGCAACAGGCGATGCTGCTAACTTCCCGTTCTTCATTGCAATTTTCGACGGTTCTGACTTAGACGGCGGACACCTCCACCTCCGCAACTTCCTCAACAAC